>NZ_CEVYAT010000027.1:0-15469 GCF_982402205.1 Parolsenella sp.
CTATCGCACCGTCCTCGACCGCCTCTCCGCAGAGTAGCGGCCGCCGCGCGCGCCCTGCGGGGCAATGGCGGCAGCCCTGTTGGCTGCGACCTTCTCGCAAGCAAAAGCGCGTGCCAAGTGCAGGTAGAAGTGCGTGCCAAGTGCGGTTAATTATCGAGCTGGAAGGCCAATAACTACCTGCGTTTGGCACGCGTTCTGAATAATTACCTGCTTTTGGCACGCACTCTTGTCGGTTGGCTCGGCTGTGCGTGCCCAACGAGACTAAATGGCCGCTCCGAGACCTTGAGATAGTCGCGTTTGGCACGCGAGTGGCGCATCGGCCGAGGGATTGTCGCGTCAGGCACGCACCTTGGGCGAGTGCCCGGTGCGGCCGCCTATGCAAGGGCGAGCTCCAGGTGGCTCTTGGCCCTCGTGAGCGCGCTCTTGATGCGGTCGCGCTTCTCGGGGGAGAGGCGGTACGAGGGGGTCGTGACGCTCAGGCCATACTCGAGCATCCCGTGGCGGCGGATGCCCACGGCGATGCACTGCACGGCCTCGGTGGCCTCCTCGCGGTCGTACGCAAAGCCCGTCTCGCGCACCTCGCTCAGCTGGGCGATGAGCTCGTCGGCACAGTGGATCGTCGCGGCCGTGGGCCTCTCGAGCGGCTCGGCGAGCATCGAGCGCACCTCGGCCTCGGGCAGTTCACTCACGAGCACCTTGCCGATGGCTGTGTAGTGGATCGGCAGCGTGCGGCCAATGCTCGAGGTCAGGCGCACGGGCTGGGGCGAGTCGACCTTGGCCACGTACAGCACGCGCCCGTGGTCGAGGACGCCCAGCTGGCAGGTCTCGCCACAGGCGTTGGTGACCTCGCGCATGGCGGCCACGAACAGCCCTATCGAGCTGCTCTCGCGGTCATACGACTTGCCCAGCAGGTAGGTCTTGAGGCCAATCGTGTAGCGCTTCGTTGACTCGTCGTAGGCGACGTAGCCCGAGTCTGCCATCGTGTGCAGGATGGGGGAGATGGACCCCTTGGGCGCGCTCACCTCGCGGCAGACGTCTGCCATCGTGAGGCCGGCCGTGGAGTTTGCCAGGGCCTCCAGGATGTCGAGCACGCGCATGGTCGAGCGATGCTGCGGCCTTGCCTCGCGAGCCTGATTCTCCACTATGTACCTCTCCTCTCGCGCGAGCCCGCGGCGTCCCTGCGGCCCTATCGCGCACTTGGTGCGCGCCCCGTAACGTCCCCGAGGCTCTCTCGCGCATCCATTCAACTACTTGCATAGATATTCTAATCATTTCATTGAACGTTCGTGTATGCGAACACCGTTCGCGGAAGGAATGCAACCGTTCGCGGCGAGCGCTAAAATGAAGTTGCCATCGGCCATCGATGGAATTAAGGTAGAACCGCGTTTTGGGAACACAGTTCGTAAATGCGAACGCAAAGCCTTCGCAGCCAGTCGCCGCACTAGGGCGCAAAGGGGAGGGCCGCGTGCGAGCTGCTACGACACCCACGTACCGAAGAGGAGCGCACATGCGTAACGGCGTCATCATTGACGAGAAGGACAACGTCGTCGTGGCCATCCGCCAGCTCGAGGCGGGCGCCGACGTCGCCTACCCGCTTCCCGCTGGGGGCGAGGGCCATGTCGTGACGAAGGAGGCCATCCCGCTCTTCCACAAGATTGCCCGCACCGACATCAAGAAGGGCGATAAGGTCGTCAAGTACGGCGAGTACATCGGCGTCGCCACCCGCGACATCTCGCAGGGCGAGCACGTCCACACCCACAACTGCGAGAGCTCCGACGAGCTCAAGGACACCGACGCCAATGGCGTGGGCACCGTCGAGACGACCACCGCGGCTGCTCCCGCCCAGCACGAGTGCACCCGCACCTTCCGCGGCTATCGCCGCGCCGACGGCCAGGTGGGCATCCGCAACCACGTCCTGATCCTGCCGACGAGCATCTGCGCGTCGGACACCTCCGAGCGCATCGCCCGTGCGGTTGCCGGCTGCGTGTCGTTCCACAACCAGAACGGCTGCAGCCAGGTCAACGTCGACCAGCAGCTCACGCTTGACACGCTCGCGGGCCTCGCCGCCAACCCCAACGTCTACGCCGTGCTCGCGGTGTCGCTGGGCTGCGAGGGCTGCCAGAACGACCTCGTGGTCGACGCCATCCGCAAGCGTACCAACAAGCCCATCCGCTCGCTCGTGATCCAGCAGGTGGGCGGGGCCATCAAGGCCATCGAGCAGGGCACGCGCATCGCCCGCGAGCTCGTGGCCGAGGCCGCGGCCTGCGAGCGCGAGGACGTTCCCGTCTCCGAGCTCATCTTTGGCACCAACTGCGGCGGCTCCGACACCTCGAGCGGCCTGGGCTCCAACCCGCTCATCGGCGAGGTCTCCGACTGGCTCGTTGGCCAGGGCGCCACGACCGTCCTGTGCGAGACGCCCGAGCTCTTTGGCGGCGAGCACATCCTGGCGCGCCGCGCCGCGAGCCCCGAGGTGGGCGAGCAGGTCCTCAAGATCGTGCGCGACTACGAGAAGTACGTTCAGGGCTTTGGCGCCGAGATGCGCGAGGGCAACCCCAGCCCCGGCAACATGGCCGGCGGTCTCACCACGCTCGAGGAGAAGTCGCTCGGCTGCATCCACAAGGCCGGCCACAGCCCCATCAACGCCGTCTACCCCTACGCGGCCCAGCTCAAGAGCCACGAGGGCCTCGTGATCATGGACACCCCCGGCAACGACCCGTCCAGCGTGGGCGGCATCATCGCCGGCGGCTGTCAGCTCGTCATCTTCTCGACCGGCCTGGGCACGCCCACCGGCAACGCCATCGCGCCGGTGCTGCGCATCACGGCCAACGGCCGCACCGCCCAGACCATGGCCGACCACATCGACTTCGACGCCCAGGCCACGATCTACGGCCCCGAGACGATGGAGGAGCTGCGCGACCAGCTGATCGACAAGATCATCGCGGTCTGCAACGGCGAGCCCACCTGCGCCGAGGCCCTGGGCTTCACCGAGACGGCCCTGCCGCACCTGTGCAACTACATGTAAGGCGCGGCGGCACCACCCGAGGCGCGCGAGCGTCTCGGCCACGAGGCGGGGGAGCCATCCCCAACCTCGACCACCAAGGCATCATCGCGGGCGGGGCGCCCGTGTGAGCTGTGCGGGTCCCCCTACAACCCGCGCATATAGGAAGCCTGGGAAACCCCAGGCACAACAAGGAGGAGTACATCATGGATCTGCATCTCGAGGGCAAGGTCATCTTCGTCACTGGCGGCTTCAAGGGCATCGGCAAGGGCATTTCCCTGCAGCTCGCTCGCGAGGGTGCCATCCCCGTGGTCCTGAACCGCAAGGACGGCGTCGAGGACGAGTTCCGCAAGGAGATCTCCGAGATCACCGACACGTTTGAGATGTACTACATCGACCTCAACGACACCGATGCCATCAAGCCCATCGTCGAGGAGGTCTACAAGAAGTACGGCCACATCGACGGCGTGGTGAACAATGCCGGCCGCAACGACAACCTCGAGCTCGAGACCCTCGACTGGCACGACTTCGAGAAGTCCCTGCACGGCAACCTGACGCACTACTTCGAGCTCGTCCACTGCTGCTGCCCCTACCTCAAGGAGTCGAAGGGCTCGATCGTCAACATCGCCTCGAAGGTCGCTCTGACCGGCCAGGGCAAGACGACCGCCTACGCCGCCGCCAAGGGCGCCATCCTCGGCCTCACCCGCGAGTGGGCCGCTGCCCTCGTCCACGACTCCGTGCGCGTCAACGCCATCGTGGTCGCCGAGGCCTGGACGCCGCTGTACGCCAACTGGATCAAGACCTTTGGTGACGAGGAGGCCCAGCAGAAGCGTCTGTCCCTCATCACCGACCGCATCCCGCTGGAGCACCGCATGACCTCCTGCGAGGAGATCGCCGACACCTGCGCCTTCCTGCTCTCCGACCGCGCCAGCCACACCACCGGCCAGTGGTGCAGCGTCGACGGCGGCTACGTTAACCTCGATCGCGCCCTCGACTAGCTCTGGCCTGGAAAGAGGATTTAACGCATGTCTGATTCCGCCAAGAAGGCGAGCACCAAGGGCGCTGCGGCAACCATCGCCATCGTTCTCGTGACCTCGCTGTTCTTCGTCTGGGGCCTGGCCATGAACCTGGTCAGCTCGCTGAACGCCCCGATCGCCAACTACCTTGAGCTGACGACCACCCAGACGTCGCTCATGCAGGTCGCCTACTACGGCGCCTACTTCGTCATGGCCATCCCGGCCGGCGCCATCGCCAAGAAGTTCGGCTACAAGGGTGGCGTCATCGCCGGCCTCGCCCTGTTCGTGATTGGTTCTATCATCACTGTGCCCGCCACGAACGCCGCCTCGTTCGCCCTGTTCCTGGTCTCCACGTTCGTCGTTGCCGCTGGCGCCACCACGCTCGAGGCCAACTGCAACCCCTACATCACCAAGCTCGGTGACGAGAAGCACGAGTCCATGCGACTCAACCTCGCCCAGTCGTTCAACGGCGTCGGTTCCATCGTGGGCCCGCTCATCATGGCCCAGATCCTGAGCACGACGGTCGCCGCCGGCCAGCCTGGCTTCGCCGAGGCCAAGACGGCCTTCCTGGGCAGCACCCGTGGCATCTACATCGTGATCGCCATCGTGCTCGCCATCATGCTCGCCGTGTTCGTCTTCGTGAAGCTCCCCACGCCGCCGAACGACGTCGAGGGGGCCGGCTCCGAGAAGGCCACCAAGGGCGGTGCCCTCAAGAAGCCCTACTTCAAGCTTGGCGTCGTCGCCGAGTTCTTCTACGTGGGCATCCAGACGGTTGGCTTCTCCCTGTTCGCCACGTATGCGACGAAGGTTGCCGGCCTTGAGATGAGCCTCGCAACGGGCCTCGTGAGCGCCCTGTCGCTGCTGTTCACCATCGGCCGCTTCGGCTCTACGCCGCTTCTGGCCAAGAAGGACCCGGGCAAGCTGCTCGGCATCTACATGACTGGTGCCGCCGTCTGCTTCTTCCTCGTCTTCCTGAACCTTGGCGTGGTCTCGGTCGCCGCGTTCGTCGTGGCCTACCTGTTCATGTCCATCGGCTACCCGACGATCTTCTCGCTGTCGCTGCGCGGCATGAGCGGCAACGAGACCAAGACCGGCTCGTCCATTATCACGATGTCGATCGTGGGCGGCGCCATCATCCCGGTCGTCGTGAGCGCTATTGGCGATGCCTGCGGCCTGTCCGTCGCCATGCTCGTCGCCGTGCCCTGCCTGGCCTTCTGCGCCTGGTACGGCTTCGCCGGCTCCAAGATCGGCTTTGGGGAGGAGTAACCATCATGTCTGATCTCAAGGTTGTCGATTCTCACTTCCACGTGTGGAACCTCGATACGCAGAGCCTTCCCTGGCTCGACGGCACCGACGGCACCATCACGCACACCTACAAGGTGGAGGACCTCGAGGCCGAGTACGCCCGCCAGGCCGGCGTCGAGTTCGTCGGCGGCGTGTACGTCGAGGTTGACTGCGCCGACCACGAGGCCGAGGACAAGATCGCCTATGATCTCAAGGCGGCCCACCCCAAGATGCTTGCCTGCATGCTTCGCAGCGACGTCTCTCCGTGGATGCGCGTCCCGGCCTTTGCCGCCGGCATCCGCGAGCCGCTCCACATCGACTCCGAGCCCAAGGGTCGTTGCCTTGAGCCCAGCTTCGTCGAGGGACTTCACACGCTGGCCAAGAAGGGCCTGCCCTTTGAGTCCTGCAACCGCGTGAACGAGCTCGAGGATGCCTACGAGGCCTTCGCCCAGGCGCCCGAGGAGACCGTTATCCTGAACCACCTCGGTAACGTCGAGGCGCTCACGCCGGAGTGGTGCGCGGTCATGAAGAAGTTCGCGACCCTGCCGAACCTTTACGTGAAGGTCTCGGGCTTCCCGACGGCCGACAAGCAGTTCGTCTCCGAGCTGCTCAAGTTCACGCGCGACACGTTCGACCCCAAGAAGCTCCTGTACGCGTCCAACTGGCCCGTCGTTAAGCTCTACAGCTCCTTCGACGAGCACTTCCAGACGCTTCGCGACGCCTTTGGCGACGACGAGGACTTCTTCATGAACAACGCCGTGCGTGCCTACGGCCTTACGCTCTAACGTCTGAAGTTGGCCCGCGCGTCCAGTCGGCGCGCGGGCCGCTCCATCGGTCCCATCAAAGTAAGGGAGTGCATCATGCTCAAGGGTATCTCTCCGGTGCTTCCGCCCGAGCTCCTCTCGATCCTGTGCGAGATGGGCCACGGCGACACGCTCGTCATCGCCGACGGCAACTTCCCGGCGGCCTCCATCGCCAAGGACTGCAAGCTCGTCCGCTGCGACGGCCACGGCGTGCCCGAGATCCTCAAGGCCATCCTCAAGCTCGTCCCGCTCGACCAGTACGTCGAGAAGCCCGTCACGCTCATGGACGTCGTGCCGGGGGACGACTGCGAGACCCCGATCTGGGACACGTACAAGCAGCTCGTCTCCGAGGTGGACGACCGCGGTGCCGACGTCATTGGCACCATCGACCGCTTCCCGTTCTACGATGAGGCCAAGAAGGCCTACGTCGTGATCGCCACGAGCGAGCGCGCCCAGTATGCTAACGTCATCCTGCAGAAGGGCGTCGTGTACGAGAACGAGCAGATCGACTAGCTTCGTTCGCATTGCCCATGGGACCGGCGCGCTTGCGGCCGGTCCCATGTTGCGTAAAAGGGAAACAAATGGGGGACAGCCTGGAGCTGGCCGTCCCCAGAAAGCGAGAAAGTCATGTTCAAGGGCATCTTCTGCCCGTCCATCACCATTACGGACGACGAGGGCAAAATCGACTACGACCTCTGGGGCAAGCACCTCGACCACCTTGCCGACGCCGGCGTGAACGGCGTTTTGCTGTTTGGCAGCATCGGCGAGTTCTACAGCGTCTCGCTTGCCGACAAGGAGGCCGCGCTCGAGTTTGCCGTCAAGCGCGTTGGTGAGCGCATGAAGGTGTTTGCCGGCGTGGGCGACACGACGTACGCCAACGTCATCGAGTTCACGAAGTTCGCCGAGAAGGCTGGCGCCGATGCGGTGCTCGCCGTCTCGCCGTACTACTTTGGCCCGAGCCCTCTGACCGCCGAGAACTACTTTGGCGGCATCGCCGAGGCCACGAAGCTGCCCGTGATCCTCTACAACTTCCCGGCGCGCACCGGCACCGACCTCACGCCCGAGCTCGTGGCCTCTCTTGCCGCCAAGCATCCCAACATCTGCGGCATCAAGGACACCGTGGACACGATCAGCCACACGCGCAAGGTCATCCGCGCCGCGCGTGCCGTGAACCCCGACTTCACCGTGTTCTCCGGCTTTGACGAGTACTACCTGGTCAACCGCGTGAGCGGCGGCAACGGCGTGCTGTGCGGCCTCACGAACGTGGAGCCCGAGACGTTCGTCAAGATGCACGCGGCCTACGAGGAGGGCGACTTCGCGACCGCCGTGGCGTGCGCCGAGCGTATCTCCAAGCTCATGGCCGTCTATGACGTCTGCGACCTGTTCGTCTCTGCTATCAAGGCTGCCGTGAAGGTCAAGGGCCTGCCCATCTCCACGAAGATCTTTGAGCCGGCCGTCCAGGCCACCGAGGCCGACGAGGCCGCGATCGCCGAGCTGCTTGCCTAGGCACCCGCGTTATCGGAGCTCCTTGCTCCTTTTGCTCTTGCGTCACCTTTCATGCGTCACCATGCCGCCCCGTTGCGGCGAGCGACCCGACCGCACCCCGAGCGGCCGGGTCGCTTTTTGTCCGCTAGGCGCGGTAGGATTGTTGCAGTGAATTGCGAAGCAGGGAGGAACATGGGTCTGAGCATCGTGCGCACGGCAGACGAGCGCCTGGCGGGCGGCGCCGTGCGCGAGCTTTTGTCCCGCGAGCTGGAGCATCCCCGCGGAAGTGGTAACGTGCTCGTGCTGGCGCCAAGCCTTGCGCAGGCGCTTGACGTCCAGCGCGAGCTCGCCGCGGCCAGGGGACTTTCGATGGGTGTCGACTGCACCACGGCCGAGGCCTGGTGCCAGCTGCGCTGGGCGCTCTACGGAGACGGTCGCGCCCTCGTGAGCGCCCCCGAGCGCGCCGTGCTCATGGCGCTCGTGGTGGCCGAGGCCGCGGACCGCGGCGAGCTGGATCCGCTCGATGGCGGCAAGGGAACGGTCGAGCTGCTCTGCGATGCCGCACGGCGCTGGAAGCTTGAGCCCGTGGCTGGTC
The DNA here is from genome assembly GCF_982402205.1 of Parolsenella sp. NCBI lineage: Bacteria > Bacillati > Actinomycetota > Coriobacteriia > Coriobacteriales > Atopobiaceae > Parolsenella > Parolsenella sp. Next base: position 8,182 of record NZ_CEVYAT010000027.1, read on the forward strand.
TCAGCGCGGGCGAGGTCCGTGCCGTTGAGCTGCTGGGAGCCTATGAGCACAAGCTTGTCGAGCGCGGCCTCGTCGAGCCGGCGCGTGCCGCGGCGCTGCTGCCTACGACCATGGCGGGCGAGGGCGCCGTGCTGCCCGCCTGCGTCATGCTCGCCCCCGTTGGCATGGGCGAGCTGCGGCGTCCCGCGCGCGAGCTCGCGCTTGCTTACGCCCGGGTGGGCGAGCTCGCCTACGTGGTGGCCGACGACGGTGGCCCCGCGTGCGCGGTCGTGCGCGAGGCCGCGGTACTGCTCGCCGCCCAGGCGCGCGAGCGCGGCATTGCCGTGGAGGAGCGCGAGGCGGGCGCGTGGCCCGTGGAGCGCGTGCGCGAGCTCGCGGACCTGCGCCGCTCGCTCTTTGCCCCCCGTGGCGCGGGCATCGTTCCCACGGGTGCGGTCGAGCTCATCGAGCCCGCGGGCCCGCTCGCGGTCGACGAGGCCGTGGCGAGCCGCGTGGTGCGTATGGCCGGCCGTGGCACCCACGAGGTCGTGGTGGTCGCGGGCGACGTGGCGGCCGCCTGGCGCGGGCTTGCCCCCAAGCTCTTCTCGCGCGGCGTATCCGTGAGGGCGCAGCTCTCGATGCCTGTCCTCAAGACGGGCATGGGAGCCGGCTTCGTGAGCTTTGCCCGTGCCGTGGCGAGGCTCGATGAGCTGGCGGCCAGCTGGCCCGTCGAGCCGCTTGCGCCCGCGCCGGACATGACCTGGTGGCCCCCGCGCGACGTCTCGGGCTTTCTGCTGAGCGATGCCTGTGGCGTTGGCTCCGAGGGTGCCTGGCGCCGCGACGCCTCATGGCGCGGCAACCGCATCCTCACGCCCGCCTCGGTGCTCGCCACCCTTCAGAACAAGAACGCCACCTCCAACCAGGTGGCGGGCGCCACGCGCGAGCTTCTGCGCGGCCACGTCGCTGCCGCGGCGGCCCGCCTGCTCAACCTGGGCGCGGCCTCCGAGGAGGGCACGAAGCAGGTGGCCAACGCGTCCGGCGCGTCCGGCGTGCTCGAGCAGCCCGAGCCCCCCATGCCGAGTGCTGAGCGCGAGCTCGGGCGCGCCCTCGACGAGGCGGCGCTGCGCGCGGTGGGCGAGGCGGGCCAGGCGCTCAAGCGCTGCGGCGTCTCGCTCGACGCCGGTGTGGAGTTGCCTGCCCTCGTCGAACTCGCCGCCCGCGCGCTTGGCGCCCTCAAGGTCGTGGTACGCCCCGAGCTCGCGTGCGAGAACGCGAGCTGCAGCGTGAGGATTGTGAGTCCCGCTCAGGTCGCCAGGCTTGCCCCCGCAAGCGTCGACGCCCTCGTTTACCTCGGGCTCGACGCTGCGGGCTCGCCCATATCGGTGGCAGACGGCGCACTCGACCGCCTGCTTGCCCGCACGGGCGTCGACGACCCGACAGACGGTCTGGCCACCGCGCGCGCCTCGTTTGCGGCCGCCGTGGCGGCACCGCGCAAGCACCTGCTGCTCGTGTGCCCCTCGCACGACGCAAGCGCGTCGGAGACCTTCCCGGCGGTCATGCTCTCCGAGCTCCTCTCGTGCTACGCCACGAACGACAGGGGGCACTGCCTTCTCGAGGCCGAGCAGTCCTCCAAGCTCGACGAGGGCCGCGTGGTCGAGAATCTCTCGGCCACCGGTGAGGCCAGCGCGGCGCGCAAGGTCGCCGCGCCCGCGGCCGCGGGCCAGCTGAGCGAGAGCCTGCGCCGCCTCGTGATCGTCCCACGCGATGGCGTGGCCGAGCTTCCCGAGGGGCGCCCGTCGCTGTCCGCCTCGCAGGTCGAGACCTACCTCGAGTGCCCGCTCAAGTGGTTCACGCTGCGCCGCCTGGGCCTGGACGACTGCGACGCCCGCTTCTCCAACGTCGAGATCGGCACCTTCGTTCACCACGTGCTCGAGGTGACGCACCGCAGGCTCTTCCTCGAGGCCGCTGCCGCCCAGGGCCTCGTGAGCGACCCGCTCGCCGAGGCGCCCGAGCAGGGCCTCTTCTGGTTCGACCCACGCGTTCGCGTGGGGGGATCGCGCGTGCGCGAGCAGACGCTTGAGCACGCCACCGAGCTCATGCACGCCGAGTTCGCCGAGCACCTGGCCCACCAGCGTCTGAGCGCTACCACCCGCAACAAGCAGGCACTCATTGCCCACACGCCCTCGCAGGAGCGTCGCCTGGCCGAGGTCGAGCATGACATCGCCACCACGCTCGAGTACGAGGCGACGCGCCTCGCTGGCTTCGAGCCGCGCCTGTTCGAGGGCCGCTTTGGCGGTGCATCGGGGCTCGTTGCCACCTATGCGGGCGCGGACTTCGTGGGCACGATCGATCGCATCGACGTCGACGCGGAGGGCCGTGCCCTCGTGATCGACTACAAGCACAAGAGCGCCCTGCTCGACGAGTACGCGCTCAAGGGCAAGGGGGACGTGGACTGGGGCGCGGAGTTTGCGCTGCCCGGCCGTGTCCAGACGCTCATCTACGCGAGCATCGCCCGCAGGCTGCTTGCCCAGACGGACTCTGGCCTCGAGCTCGTTGGCGCCGTCTACCTGGGCACCAAGGGCAGGCACCAGATCGCGGGCGCCCTCTCGGCGCGTGACGCCGCGGCCGTGCTGGGCGCGGACGCGAGGCCGGCCGACGTCGACCGCATGACCCTGCCGGTGCCGGGCGCCCGCTCGTTCAAAGATCTGCTCGACCGCACCGAGGAGGCCGTGGCCCAGGTCATCGAGGACATGCTCGCCGGACGCGTCGAGGCCCGTCCGTCCTCACCCAAGGCCTGCGCCTGGTGCCCGGCCATGAACTGCGAGAGGAGGCAGTCGTGAGCACGAACATGAGCGGCGCCGCGCCGGCGCCCACCAAGGAAAGCGCGCTCGCCCTGCTCGAGGGTCTGCTTCCCGAGCAGGAGCAGATCGTGCGCACGCTCGACCGCCCCGTCTTCGTTGCGGCGGGCGCGGGCTCGGGCAAGACCTTCACGCTCACGCGCCGCATCGTGTGGGCCCTGTGCCCAGGCTCGGGCGAGGGTGGCGCGCCCTTCCTCGACAGCCTCGACCAGGCGCTCGTCATCACCTTCACCGAGAAGGCCGCCGGCGAGATCAAGGAGCGCGTGCGCAAGGCGCTGCGCGAGGCCGGCCTTGCCGACGAGGCGCTCAAGGTCGACTCGGCCTGGGTGAGCACCATCCACCACATGTGCGCCCGCATCCTGCGCGCCCACGCCCTCGACCTGGGGCTCGACCCGAGCTTTGCCATGGTCGCCGACCAGGCAGCCTCGGCGATGCGCGCCCAGGCCCTCGAGGTCGCGCTCGACGAGATGGACGGCGACCCCGGCCTCGACGCCCTGTTCGCCGAGTTCGGCGGCGGCACGGGCTCTGGCCGCGACGGGGTCGAGGGGCTCGTGACGAGCCTGCTCAACCGCGCGGGCTCTGCCACCGACGGCCTTGACTCGCTCGAGTTCGTCGACGCCGAGGCAGACGTCTCGGGTGTCATGAGGGCCGTGCTCTACTCCTACCAGGCCCTGTGCGGCAACAAGATCAAGGACGCCGACGAGCTCGCGCGCTGCTGCCAGGAGCGCGACGCGCTCGAGCGCTTCTTCGTCCTCGCCCCGAGCCGGCGCACGGCCGCCGCCGCGGCCGAGGTGCTCGACGCCGTCAAGGGGCCCAACGGCCAGAAGTGGCGCGCCAAGGCCGTGAACGACGCCTACAAGGAAACCCGCGCCGCGCTCGACGCCGCCCGCGCCGAGGTGGCGCTGCAGGGGCCGCTCATGGTGCTCGCCCGCTGCGTCCAGGCCCACTACGACGCGGCAAAGCGCGAGGCCGGCGTGCTCGACAACGACGACCTGCTCCAGCTCACCGCCCGCGCCTTCCGCGACCACCCCGCCATCGCCGAGGAGTACGCGCACCGCTTTCGCCTCGTGATGGTCGACGAGTTCCAGGACACCAACGCGCAGCAGGTTAGCATGGTCAAGGGCCTGTCGGGCGAGGGTGCCTGCCACCTCACCACGGTGGGCGACGCCCAGCAGGCGATCTATGGCTTCCGCGGCGCCGACGTGAGCGTCTTCGAGGACCGCGGCCGCGAGGTGGGGGAGGCTGGCACGGTCCGGCTCGCCTACAACTTCAGGAGCGACGACGCCATCCTGCGCTTCGTCAAGCGCACCTGCGGCGACACCGGCATCGTGCCATCGTTCATGGACCTCAAGCCCCGCGACAACCGCGAGAGCGACTTTCCCGCCGCCGCGTGCCCGCGCGTGGTCGTCGAGCTCACGCGCGCGTTTCGCGAGGGCCGCAGCGTGGTGCCCGCCGCCGAGCGCGCCCGCGTTGCCGCCGAGCAGCTCGCGGACCGCCTCGCCACCATCCACGAGGAGGGCGTCGAGCCGCGCCAGATGGCCGTGCTCATGCGCAGCCTCGCCCAGGCGCCCGTCTACATCGACGCGCTGCGCGCCGTGGGGCTCGAGAGCGTCGTGGTGGGCGGCTCGACCTTCGCCTCGGCCGCCGAGGTGCGCGTCGTCGAGGCGCTGCTGCGCACGCTCGCGAGCCCCCAGGACACCAAGAGCGGCCTGTTCGCCGTGCTCGAGAGCGACATGTTCGCCCTCGACGGCAACGACCTGCTCATGCTCGCCACCCGCCCGCAGGACGTCCTCGACGCCCCGGCCAAGCGTCGCATCAACGTGGGCGCCCGTCCCGGCGCCCCCGACTTTGGCGACGTCGCGCCCTCCGAGCGCCTCGTCCGCGCCCGTGAGGTGCTGGGTCGCGCCTGGGAGCGCGTGGGCCAGTTGCCCGTCGCGGACGTCGTCCTCATGTGCGTGCGCGAGTCTGGCTGGCTTGACCGCCTCGAGCGCCGCGGCGTGGCCGGGCGCGCCGTGGCGGCGAACGTGCTCACGGCCATCCGCCACATTCGCGAGCTCGCCGAGGAGGGCGGCTTCGACGCCATTCGCGCGAGCGAGGAGTTCAGCCGCTGGCTCGACGTGGTCAAGGAGGGGCCCGCGTCGCTCTCCGGCGAGGGCCTCAACGCCGTGAGCCTCATGACGGCGCACGCCTCCAAGGGCCTCGAGTTCGACGTCGTGGCCGTGGTGGGCTGCGCGGGATCTGACCGCACGCCCGCCGCCCCGCGCCTGCTTGCCCGTCGCGACGGCGACCGCGAGCTGCTCACGCTTGCGCCTGCGGGCTTCAAGGCGCCCGACCTTGGCGAGGACGCCCCGGCAGACGAGGCAGACTGCGTGACGCCCCTCGACTGGCGCGTGCTCATGGAGGAGCAGCGCCGCGTCGACGAGGCGCGCGAGGACGGACGGCTGCTCTACGTGGCGCTCACGAGGGCCAAGGAGTGCGTCATCCTGTGCCTCAACGCCACGGTCAAGAAGGGCGGCGGCCTGTCACCCGCGATGACCGGGCGCATCGCCGAGACACTCTTTGGCGAGACGCCCGTCGCCGGCGAGGGCCACTTCGCCTATGGCGGCAGGGACGCCGGCCTTTTGCGCTGCGTCGACGTCTCGCCTGCCGAGGGCGAGCCCTATGTCGACGACGGCGACTCGCTGCGCTACACCGCCGAGTCGCTCGAGGGCACCATCAGGCTCAAGGACGAGGGGGACGGCACGCGCGCCTTCAGGCTCTATGACGTCGATGCCGAGACCCACGCCAAGCTGGACCTCTGGCGCCCGCGCGAGGGCGTGTTCAGCTACTCGGCGGCGCATCGCATGCTGGGCCAGGAGGGAGGCCCCGCCACCCTCGACGAGGTGATGGCGCTGCCCCAGCCCGCGCCCTCGCCTGCGGGGGAGCTCGCCCGCGCCGGTACCTATCCCAAGGGCGAGGCCCCGGCCGCCACGCGTGCCGATCGCCCGCGCCCGGCGCCCGTCCTGGCCGACGAGGACGAGCCGGCAGACACCGACGACGCGGACCGCGCCACGAACCTCGGCAGCGCCTTCCACGAGCTCGCCCGCCTCATGGTCGAGACGGGACGGGAGCCCGGCGAGGAGCGCGTGGCCCTCGTGGCAGACGCCTACGCCGTCACGCGTGCCGACCGCAGGCGCCTCTCCGAGGCGCTCGCGCGCTGGGCGGGCAGCCAGATCCGCGCCCAGGCGCTGGGTCATGCGTACGTGCGGGCCGAGGTGCCGTTCTTCCGCGCGGTGAGCTCGCCTCTGGGCGAGGACCTCGAGGGCGCCATCGACCTGCTCGCCTGTGACGCGCCGAGCCGGGGCGAAGCGCTGCTCGTCGACTACAAGACCGGCGACCATGGGGCCACCTATGCCCAGATCCGCGAGCGCCACGAGATGCAGGCCCGCTTCTACGCGAGCGTGCTTCTCGCCCAGGGGTTCACGGGCGTCACCTGCGCCTTTGTCTGCGTCGAGCTCGAGGACGAGACGGGCGAGCCCGCCGTCGTCCGCTACACGTTTTAGCGAATGAGACGGGGGGCACCCTTGCCTCATTTTTGGGAGGAGTATCAGATGAGCGTCATCGAGCTGGTCTGCATCGTGGTCGCGGTCGCGGCGGTTGCCGTGGCCGCCTGGGCGGTCATGCGGTCGGGGAGGGGTGCCGCTGGCGTCGACGAGCAGACGCTCGCGACCTACCTTGGCCACCTCAACGGCTCCATCACCGAGCTCAAGACGCAGCAGGCGGCCGACGCCGCCTCGATTCGCGCACAGGTCGAGGCCTGCGCGCGCGCCGTTGAGCAGGCGAGCGTGCGCGTCGATGGCATGCGCGCCGACGTCACCCAGCAGCTTGCCGCGGGCTCCCAGGCCACGACCCAGCAGCTTCAGGGCGTGTCGCGCATTACGGCAGACCAGCTGCGCCAGGTGCGCGAGGACACGAACCGCCAGCTCGATCAGATTCGCGCCACGGTCGACGAACGCCTCGCCAAGACCCTGAACGACCGCCTCTCCGCCTCGTTCAAGCAGATCAGTGACAACCTCGAGGCCGTCTATCGAGGCCTTGGCGACATGAAGACGCTCGCTGCCGGCGTGGGCGACCTCAAGAAGACCCTCTCGAACGTCAAGACGCGCGGCATCCTGGGCGAGGTGCAGCTGGGCGCGATTCTCTCGGAGGTGCTCGCGCCCGCACAGTACGACACGAACGTCGCCACGGTGCCGGGCAGCGCCGAGCGCGTCGAGTACGCGGTGAAGCTGCCGGTCGAGAGTGGCGAGCCCGTGTGGCTGCCCATCGACGCGAAGTTCCCCGGCGACACATATGCCCAGCTGAGGGATGCCCTCGATGGTGGCGAGCGCGACAACATCGCCGCCGCGCGTCGCATGCTGGCCATACGCATCAAGGCCGAGGCCAAGGACATCGCCACCAAGTACATCTCCGAG
>NZ_CEVYAT010000028.1:0-14549 GCF_982402205.1 Parolsenella sp.
GGCAGGTGCGCGGGCAGCGTCTACCTGGTGAGCGCGGCGCGCGGAACGAGCCCGGCGGCCAAGCGCCTGCGCTCGCTCGAGCGCACGAGCGACGGCTTCGAGCTTGCTGAGACGGACCTGCGCCTGCGCCACGAGGGCGAGGTCCTGGGATACCGTCAGAGCGGCGGCGTGACGCTTCGCCTCGTCGACCTCGTGGCCGATGCAGATCTCGTGGCGGCGGCCCATGCGGACGCCGAGGCAATCGTCGAGAGTGACCCGGCGCTCACCGACGCGCGCCACGCGCCCCTTGCGCGCGAGGTGCGCCGCCGGTTTGGCGCCTACTTCAGGGGAGAGAGGGCAGACAGATGAGAATCGTTGGAGGCAAGTGGAAGGGCCACCCCATCGAGGCCCCCGACGGGCGCGACGTCACGCGCCCCACGACCGACCGCGTGCGCGAGGCCGTCTCGTCGATGCTGCTCAGCGCCCGTGGCCTTTCGCTCGACGACGTGCGAGCGCTCGACGCCTTCGCGGGCTCGGGGGCGCTTGGCCTCGAGCTTCTGAGCCGCGGTGCCGCCCACGTCACCTTCGTCGACCTCGACCGTGGCGCCTGCGCGCGCGTGCGCAGAAACGCCGGCACCCTTGGCGCCGCCCCCGCCACCTTCGCGGTGGTACGCGGCGACTCGTGCCGCCTCGCGGCCGTGGGCAGCCTCGCGGGCGCGCCGTTCGACATCGCTTTGCTCGACCCGCCCTATGCCACCGAGGTGGACGTCGTCGCCGGCCTCGTCGAGGCGCTCGACTGCAGCGGGCTGCTCGCGTCCGACGCCATCGTTCTCTACGAGCGCTCCGCGAGCCGCCCCACGATCGAGCCGGCCGGGTTTGTGCCGCTCAAGCAGAAGCGCTATGGTCAGACGGCCGTCGACCTCCTTGGAAGGGAATCCTAGAGCATGAGCATGCCGACCCAGCACATCGACCGCATCGAGCACGTGGTCGTGCCCGGTACGTTCGACCCCATCACCTATGGCCACATCGACGTCGTGCGCCGCGCCCGCCGCATCGCCGGCCGCGTCACGGTGGCCGTTGCTGCGAGCCTGGGCAAGAACGGCACGGGCCCCGTGCTGTCGCTTGACGAGCGCGTCGAGCTCGCCCGCCGCGCGCTTGCCGACGAGGGCGTGAGCGAGGGCGTCGACGTGCGCCCGCTCACGGGCCTGCTCGTCGACTTCTGCCACGAGGTGGGGGCGGGTGCCGTGGTCAAGGGCCTGCGCGCCATGACCGACTTCGAGTACGAGCTTCAGCAGGCAGGCCTCAACTTTCGCCTGGCGCCCGACGTCGAGAGCATCTTCGTGATGAGCAACCCCGCCTATGGCTACGTCTCGAGCTCAATCGTGCGCGAGCTGGCGGGGCTGGGCGCCGACGTCTCGATGCTCGTGCCGCCCTGCGTGGTCGAGAAGCTGGGCGAGCACTTCTCGCACAAGGCATAAGCCGAGCTTTTATCGAACGTTTTTGTGTGGGGGAGTCGGAGCCTGCGGGTCACGGCTCCCTTCTTTGTGAGGAGACGGTGCGTTGCCCCCGTGACCTTGCGGCCCTATGAGAATCGTGGTTGCTAAACGTCCGAAAGCAGACTACCATAGCAAGTCGTTAGTCTGATTTCGGATGATTTGGAGCATTGTGGAGTATGTAGACGAATCGCGGGCGCTCGATGCCAACGGCCTGGTCTGCATGGACGTGTGGGGTCGTAGCTTTGACTTGCTCTACCGCAAGAGCGACCAGCTCTACCACGAGATAGCCGTCAACTGCGGCATCTCCGAGAACGCCTATTGGCTCATGTACGTCATCTACACCTGCGGTGGCACCGCCCCGATGCGCGAGCTCGTCGAGCGCTGCTGCAGCCCCAAGCAGACGGTTGCCTCGTCGCTGCGCGCGCTCGAGGGCAAGGGCTACGTCGAGATCTCCTTCTGCGAGGGCAGCCGCAAGAACAAGCAAGTGTCGTTCACCGAGACGGGCCGGGAGTTCGCGCGCACGCAGATCGTGCCGGCGAACATCGCCGAACGCCGGGCCTTCCAGACCCTCGAGCCCGCCGAGCGCGCCGAGATGCTGCGCCTGGTCGAGAAGTACGCCGCGGCCATCGAGCAGGAGCTTGCGAACATGAAGGGAAGGGACAAGTGAGCAACAACGATACGACCATCGAGGCCGAGCTCAGGCGCATCGCGCGCGAGGAGGGCCTTAAGGGGCACGGCGCGGGCCTGCGTCTGCTCGCGCGCCTCGTGGCCCCCTACAAGGGGCTCGTCCTCGCGACCTTCGTGGCGATGTTGTTCGACCTCTCGGGCATGCTGCTCATCCCCACGCAGCTCTCGGCCATGATCAACACGGCCGTGACGACGCACGACACGAGCGAGTTCCTCGTCCATGGCGGCCTCATGCTGGCGGCTGCGCTCGCAGGATCTGCCGGCTACATCGCCTCGACGTGGCTTGCCTCGCGCCTGTGCGCCAACGTGGGCCGCGACCTGCGCTGCCGCGTCTACGAGGCGTCGCTCGCGTTTCCGGCCGAGGACTTCAGCCGCATCGGCACGGGCTCTATGATCACGCGCACGCTCTCAGACGCCAACGTGGTGCAGCAGACGCTGCTCATGACGATCCTCATGATCTTCCCCGTGCCCGTCATGTGCGTCATCGCCTGGGGTCTGGCCTTCTCGACCGACGCCGTCATGGGCTGGATCCTGCTTGCCGTGACGCTCGTGACCCTTGCCCTCTCGATCGCCGCCGTGCTGGGCACCGCGCCTGTCTTCGAGAAGCTTCAGAGCTTCATCGACGCGATGAACGCCCGCCTGCGCGAGGCCATCGGCGGCGTGCGCGTCGTGCGCGCGTTTGGCCGCGAGGAGCAGACGACGGCCACGCTCAACGAGACCTTCGAGCGCTACGCCACCAACGCCATCCGCGTGAACCTGGTCTTCGCCACGACCGACTCCCTGTCGTTCTTCCTCATGAACGTCGTTGAGTCGCTCATCATGTGGAACGGCGCGAACCGCGTGGGCGCGGGCGCCATGCAGATCGGCTCCATCTCGGCCCTCATCGAGTACGCGATGCTCATCCTGTTCTTCATGATGATGGCCCAGTTCGCCATCGTGTCGGTGCCGCGCGCCCTTGCGTGCCTCGACCGCGCCGTCGAGGTGCTGGCGGTGGAGCCGGCGATCGTCGACGGCCCGCGCGAGCTGGGTGCGGGCAGCGAGATACGGGCAGACATGCCCGTGGCGCGCTTTGTCCACGCGAGCCTGCGCTACTCAGACGCCGACGAGGAAACCCTGCACGGGCTCGACTTTGCCCTCGCGCGCGGCCAGGTCACCGCGATCATTGGTAACACGGGATCGGGCAAGTCGACCATCGCCAAGATGCTGCTGCGCTTCGCCGACGTCACGGATGGCTCACTCGAGTTCCTCGGCACCGACGTGCGCGAGCTCACCCAGGCGAGCCTGCGCGAGCACATCTCCTACGTGCCGCAGAAGGCCTGGCTCTTCTCGGGCACCATTGCCGAGAACCTGCGCCAGGGGGCGCCCGAGGCAGACGACGCGCGCCTGTGGCGCGCCCTCGACGTGGCCCAGGCAGACTTCGTGCGCGAGCTTCCGGGCGGCCTCGACGCCCGCGTGTCGCAGGGCGGCACGAACTTCTCGGGCGGCCAGCGCCAGCGCCTGGCCATCGCCCGCGCCCTCGTGCGCGAGGCCGACCTCTACGTCTTCGACGACTCGTTCTCGGCCCTCGACTACAAGACCGACGCGGCGCTGCGACACGCCCTTGCGCCCGAGCTCGCCCGTGCCGCCACGCTCATCATCGCCCAGCGCGTGAGCACCATCCGCGACGCCGACCAGATCGTCGTGCTTAGGGACGGGCGTGTCGTGGGGCTGGGGCGTCACGACGAGCTCATGAAGACCTGCGACACCTACCGCGAGATTGCCGAGTCCCAGGAGAGGGGAGGCCACCATGACCAGCGCTAACGACGAGCTCGAGTACCAGGCGCCCGAGGCGGCCGAGGAGCTTGAGGTTCCCGAGCACGCCGGACGTACCGCAAGGCGTCTGTGGGAGGCGGCCGCCGGGCAGCGCTGGCGCGTCATCGTGGCCGTCGTCTCGAGCGTCCTCTACGTCGCCGCGAGCCTGGGGGCCGTTGCCTACTCGGCCGACCTCATCGACACGCTGTGGGCCAACATCCAGGCGTGCCGGGGCGCGGGCGAGGCGTTCTCCGTGGCGCTCAACAACGGTGGGGCGCGCATCCTCACGTTCTTTGGCATCTGGACGGTGGCCTGGGCCTTCTACGCCCTGCAGGCCCTCGTCATGGCGAGCTTCGCCGAGCGCCTGAACCTGTCGCTGCGCCGCCGCATCTCGTCCAAGATCGAGCGCTTGCCGCTTGCCTACTTCGACGCCCACCAGCCCGGCGACACCATCAGCCGCGCCACCAACGACCTCGACAAGATCTCTGAGTCGATGCAGCGAGGCCTGCTGCAGCTCGTGACCTCGGTGGTGTTCGTGATTGGTGCCATTGCCGTGATGCTCACCTACAACGTGCGGCTCACGCTCGTGTTCGCCGCCTTCACGGCGGTGGCCCTGCTCGTCACCAAGTTCTTCGCCTCTCGCACGCTGGCCGCCGGAAGCGCCCGCCAGGACGCCCTGGGCGCCCTTACGAGCCAGGTCGAGCAGGCCTACTCGGGCCGCTCGGTGATCCTTGCCTTTGGCAGCGAGCTCAGCAGCGCTGAGAAGGTTGCGGCCGACGCCACGCGCCTTGCCAACGCCAGTGCCCGTGCGGACTTCCTCACGAACGCCGTCGGACCTGCCATCCGCTTCCTCATGCGCCTGTGCCAGGTGACGATCGCGGTGCTCGCAGGCACCATGCTCGTGGCGGGTCAGCTCACGGTTGGCGCCTTCCAGGCGTTCTTCCAGTTCGTGACGCAGGGCTCCGAGCCCCTCACGCAGCTGGGCCTCACGGTCAACATGCTGCAGGGTGCGCTTGCCGCCGCCGAGCGCGTGTTCGCCCTGCTCGACGCAGACGAGGTCGAGGCAGATCCAGCTACCCCTGCGACGCTTGCGCATCCGGTGCGGGGACGCGTGGCCTTTGAGCACGTGCGCTTTGGCTACAGCCCGACCAAGTCCCTCATGCGCGACGTCTCTCTTCTGGCCGAGCCCGGGCAGAAGGTCGCCATCGTGGGCGCCACGGGCGCCGGCAAGACCACGCTCATCAACCTGCTCATGCGCTTCTACGAGGTCGACGGCGGCCGCATCACGCTCGACGGCGTCGACACGCGCACGATGCGCGCGGCCGACCTGCGCGCCGAGTTTGGTATGGTGCTGCAGGACGCGTGGCTGTTCGAGGGCACGGTGGCCGACAACATCGCCTACGGCCGACCCGACGCCACGCGCGAGGAGGTCGTGGCCGCGGCCAAGGCGGCCCACGTCGACTTCTACATCCGCACGCTGCCCAAGGGCTACGACACCGTGCTCGCCAACGACGCCGAGAGCGTGAGCGCGGGCCAGCGGCAGCTCCTCACCATCGCCCGCGCGATGCTCGCCGACCCCGCGATTCTCATCCTCGACGAGGCCACGAGCTCGGTTGACACGCGCACCGAGCAGGCCATCGTCCATGCGATGGAGACGCTCATGGCCGGGCGCACGAGCTTCGTGATCGCCCACGATTATCGAGCAGGGCACCCACGAGCAGCTCATGGAGGCAAACGGCGCCTACGCGAGCCTCTATCTGAGCCAGTTCGCCTAGCGAGCGAAACAAGGGTGACAAAGGGGTCAGAGCCCTTTGTCACCCTTTCTGAAAATGAGGGAGCGCCCATGCCCCCCCTCGCTCACCGTTTGTGGCCGGTTCGCGTGCCTGATGCGACAAGATGCCCCCCTCGCGTGCTCAACGCGACTAAATCGAGCTCCATAGCTTCAATCTTTGTCGCGTTGGGCACGCGTCTTGTTTGGGCAGCGGAGGGCTGCGCCAAGTGCTACCCTCGGGTGCGGACACAAACTCGCGCACGCGAGGACAACCCAAGGGAGGAACCATGCCCTGCACCACCATTCTCATTGGCAAGAAGGCGAGCTACGACGGCTCGACGATCGTTGCCCGCAACGAGGACTCTGGCAACGGCACGTTCGAGTCGAAGCGCTTCGTCGTAGTCGACGCGGATTCGCAGCCGCGCCACTACACCTCGGTCATCTCGCACGTCCAGATCGACCTGCCCGACGACCCGCAGCGCTATACCGCCGTTCCCAACGCCAACCTCTCCCAGGGCATCTGGGGTGAGGCTGGCTTTAACGAGAGCCAGGTGGCCATGAGCGCCACCGAGACGCTCACCACCAACGAGCGCGTGCTGGGTGCAGACCCGCTCGTGGCCCTCAGGCCCGCCAAGGGAAAGCCGGGCGAGCCGGGCTATGAGACCGAGGTCGCCGGTGGCATTGGCGAGGAGGACTTCCTCACCATCGTGCTTCCCTACATCCACAGCGCCCGCGAGGGCGTACTGCGCCTGGGCGAGCTGCTCGAGACCTACGGCACCTACGAGATGAACGGCACCGCCTTCTCCGACGCCGACGAGATCTGGTGGATGGAGACTGTGGGCGGCCACCACTGGATCGCCCGCCGCGTGCCCGACGAGGCCTACGTCACGATGCCCAACCAGCTGGGCATCGACGAGTTCGACCTCGATGACGCCTTTGGCGAGCAGAAGGACTGCCTGTGCTCGGCCGACCTGCGCGAGTGGATGGCCGCGAACTACCTCGACCTCACGTTCTCCGACGCCGACCTCGGCCTCGCGGGCTCCGATGACGAGGACGCCGCTGGCACAGACGGCGTGCACGCCCTCTTCAACCCGCGCGAGGCCTTTGGCTCGCACACCGAGCGCGACCACGTCTACAACACCTGCCGCGCCTGGGTCATGCAGCGCGCGCTCAATCCCTCCGACATCTGGGACGGCCCCGACGCCGACTTCATGCCCGACTCCGACGACATCCCCTGGTGCCGCGTGCCCGAGCGCAGGCTCACGATCGAGGACGTCAAGGACGTGCTGTCGAGCCACTACGAGGGCACGCCGTATGACCCCTACGGCAACCTTGGCACGCCCGAGCAGGCCCACCGCTACCGCCCCATCGGCATCAACCGCAACTCGCAGCTCGCCGTCCTGCAGATTCGCCCGTACGCGCCCGCTGCCTGCCGCTGCGTGCAGTGGATGGCCTACGGCTCCAACGCCTTCAACACGCTCGTGCCCTTCTACGGCCTCGTGAGCGACACGCCGGCCTACCTGCGCGACACCACCGACACCGTGACAAGCGAGAACTTCTACTGGGCAAACCGTCTCATCGCTGCGATCGTCGACCCCCACTTTGGCGACAGCATCAACGCCATCGACAACTACCGCGAGGTCACGATGGCCTACGGCCACCAGGTGCTGCGCGAGTGCGACGCGGCGGTGGCGGGTCTTGCCGAGGGCGCCGACGTCGCCGAGCTGCTCGAGGCTGCCAACGAACGCGTGGCCGAGAGGCTCCGCGAGGAGACCGACAAGCTCCTGGGGAAGGTCCTCTACACGTCGAGCATGAAGATGCGGAACGGTTTCTCGCTGTCCGACCACTAATTCGGTCGATACCACGAACGTGGCGCGCCTGGCTCCCCGTGGGGCCGGGCGCGCCGCTTTATGCGGATACGTCCTGGGCCAGGATGGTGCCGCCGCCCAGGCACTCCTCGCCCTTGTAGACGACGACGGCCTGGCCGGGCGTGATCGCGCGCTGGGGCGTCTCGAACTCGACCCTCACGCGCCCGTCTGCCAGCGGCGTGACGAGGCAGGGTTGGTCGGGCTGGTGGTAGCGCACCTTGGCGGCTGCTCGCAGGGGAGCGGCGGGCATCTGACCCGCGACCCAGTTCCAGTCGCCGGCGACAAGCTCGCTCGAGAGGAGCTGCTCCTGCTCGCCCAGGGTCACGGTGTTGGCCGTCGTGTCGATGCCAACCACGTAGACCGGGTGGGCGCAGGCCACGCCCAGGCCCTTGCGCTGGCCGATGGTGTAGCGCAGCGCCCCTGCATGCGTGCCGATGACGTTACCCTGCGTGTCGATGACGTTGCCGGGCCGCGCCGCGCGGCCCGTGCGCTCCTCGATGAAGCGCAGGTGGTCGCCGCCGGGCACGAAGCAGATGCCCTCGGAGTCCTTCTTGTGCGCGCTCGACAGCCCCATACGCTCCGCGAGGTCGCGCACCTCGGGCACCTTGTGGAGGCCGCCCAGCGGAAACATCACGTGGGCGAGGCGCTGCTGCGTGAGGCCAAAGAGGAAGTAGCTCTGGTCCTTGGCCGCGTCGACGCCCTTGAGCAGGTGGTAGCCGCGCGCGTCGTGCGTCACGCGGGCGTAGTGGCCGGTTGCGAGGTGGTCGCACCCCAGCTCGAGCGCGCGGTCGAGCAGGGCGCCAAACTTGAGGTGGCGGTTGCAGGCCACGCAGGGGTTGGGGGTGAGGCCCGCCTCGTAGCCCGCCACGAATGGGTCGATGACCTCGCGGGAGAACTGGTTTGTGTAGTCGAAGGTGTAGTGGCGGATGCCCGCGTCCCAGCAGGCCTGGCGGGCGTCCGCCACGTCGTCGGTGCTGCAGCAGGTGCGCTCGCCGGGACGGTCGTCCTCGTTGCTTGCGAGGCGCATCGTGGCGCCCAGGCAGTCATAGCCCTGCTCCACCAGCAGGTTTGCCACGACGCTTGAGTCGACGCCGCCGCTCATGGCAACGAGCACGCGCCCCCTACCCACGGCCCACCTCCCTGGCGCGGGTCCGCAGGGTGGCTGCGACGCCTGCGATGGCCGCGGCCGCCGCGTCGGCGTCTGCCTCGTCGTTCTCGGCCGCATCGAGCGAGATGCGCAGGTAGGTGCGCGCCTCCTTGTCACCCACGCCCATGGCGGCGAGCACGTGGCTCTTCTCGACGGCCCCCGCCGCGCAGGCAGACCCCGCGCTCACGCAGACGTCGCGTCCGTCGAGCAGAACGAGGGCGTTCTCGTGGTCGACCCCCGCGAGCGTGACGGCCACGATGCCGCCCACGCGCCGCTCGGGCAGGGAGGGCCCTAGGATGCGCGCGCCGTCGACGCGCTCGAGCTGGGCTACGAGCCGCTCGCGCAGGGCCTCGAGCCTTGCGCGGTCTACCTCGAGGTTGTTGGTTGCTTGGGCGAGGGCGGCCGCCATGCCGCAGGCGCTGGCGACGTCGACGGTGCCAGCGCGGTGGCCGCGCTCCTGTGCGCCGCCGTGGACGAGCGAGGCAGGCACGATGCGGTGGGAGCACAGAAGCGCCCCGGTGCCGCGCGGCCCGTGGAACTTATGGGCCGAGAGGGCGAGCAGGTCAAAGCCGTCGCGCGTAAAGTCGAGGGGGAGGTGCCCCGCGGCCTGCACGGCGTCGGTGTGAAACAGGATGCCGCGCTTGCGACACATGCGGCAGACCTCGCGTACGGGCTGCACGGCCCCCACCTCGTTGTTCGCGTACATGAGCGAGACCAGGGCCGTGTCCTCGCGCAGGGCCGCCTTGACGTCCTCGAGCGCCACCACGCCGTCTGGGCGCGGGTCCACGAGCGTCACCTCGAAGCGGCCGCCATAGGGGCCGTCCTCACTTGCGAGCCAGTCGAGGCAGCGCAGCACGCTGGGGTGCTCGATGGCCGAGGCCACGATGTGCCGCCTGCCCTCGCGTGCGCCATGGGCGGCGCCCGTGAGCAGGGCCTGGTTGTTGGCCTCGGAGCCTCCCGAGGTGAACTCGACCTCGCTCGGGCGGGCATGGAGGCACTCGGCCACGGTGCGTCGCGCTCCCTCGAGGGCCTGGCGCGCGCAGTCTCCGGCGGCGTGCTGGCTCGCGGGGTTTGCGAAGGCGTCGCCCGCGCCTATGCGGTGCATGGCGTCGAGCGCAGCCGCGCTCGGCCTTGTGGTGGCCGCGTTGTCAAGATAGATGAGGCTCATGGCTTCCCGTCTCGGTTGGGACAGTTAAGCCCGTAGCCATATTGTCCCAAATCGCAGGTAACGTGGGACAGAAAGGCTACGGGCAGTTGTGTCCCAGGGTGGTTAGTTCTGCTCGGCAGCCTCGCCGTGCGGGGCGGAAGGCGCGTTGCGCATGGCGAGGATGGTGCGCTCCATGAGCTCGGGGAGCTCCCAGCCCAGCGCCTCGGCGCCCTGGACGATGACCTCGCGCGAGCAGCCCGCGGCGAAGCGCTTGTCCTTGAACTTCTTCTTGAGCGACTTGACCTCGAGGTCGTCGACGCTCTTGGAGGGGCGCATGAGGGCGGCCGCTCCAATGAGGCCCGTGAGCTCGTCTACCGCGAACAGGACCTTCTCCATTTCGCTCGTGGGCTCGTACGGCGTGTCCGTGAGGCCCCAGCCGTGGCTTGCGCACGCGCGCACGACGACCTCGTCAATGCCCGCCTCGCGCATGAGCTGCTCCTCGCGGGTGCAGTGCTCCTCGGGCCAGCGCTCGAAGTCGAGGTCGTGCAGGGTGCCCACGACCTGCCAGAGGTCCGCCTCCTGCTCGTGTCCCAGCTGAATGGCCATGTCGCGCATGACCTCGCCCACGATGCGCCCGTGGGTGCGGTGGAACTCGCCCTCGTTGTACTGGTCGAGCATCTCGAGCGCCTGCTGTGGGGTGGGAACCATGCATCCTCCTGCTGTCTGCGTCGAATCATTCTCTCCATGATACGATTATCCCATTATCCTATAGTATTGATAGGAAATAGATACGGCCCGGCGCGCAGCCGACGGCGGGCCCGCGGCGCCCCTGGCGCGAACACGTCGGCGCCAAGGAGGATGGAATGCTCGTTTCTACGAAGGGCCGCTATGCCCTGCGCGTGATGGTTGACCTCGCCGAACACGAGGGCGAGGGTTTCATCCCGCTTCGCGACATCGCCACGCGCCAGACCATCTCCGACAAGTACCTCGAGAGCATCCTCAAGGCGCTTGTGCGCGACCACCTCATCGAGAGTCTGCGCGGCAAGAATGGCGGCTACCGCCTGGCGCGCACGGCCGAGGACTACACGGCCGGCGAGGTGCTGCGCGCCACGGAGGGGTCGCTCGACCCCGTGGGCGGCATGGACGACCCTCTGCGCTTTCGTGCGGAGGAGCCCCGCTGCCACGAGATGTGGGAGAGGCTTGGCGCGCTCATTGGCGAGTACCTCGACGGCGTGCGCATCAGCGACCTTGCCACTGTCTCGCTTGCCGGCAACGACTACGTGATCTAGCTTCGCGTGCCAAGGGGGACGGGTCTGTTGGCATGGCAGCGGGCCGATATGACAGAGGGGACGTACCTTATGTCATATGACAAATGGCACGTCCTCACTGTCATGAGCTCGCGACCCACCGCCGCTCGTCCCTTTGAATTATGTTGCGCAACAAATAGTTGAGCAGCGGTATTGGCATAGGGCTGTACTATTTTTGTGCGCTGCCGAGCTGCGGCGCATTCGAAGGGATGCCCTTTCATGTCAGACGCTCCCAACAACAACCAGACGCCCCGCGCTTTCCGCGCCGCTCCTTGGTGCTGCTCGGCACGTAGGCCTGCGCCATTCGTGTGCCATTATGGCGGGACTTCCCGGCACCGTGGAGTGGGCGAGCGGGGCGTCGCCCTTCCGAGGGCCTTGGCATGATCGTCACAGAGCGCGCGTGCCCAACGTGACTAAATGAGGCCATGCAAGTCTCGATGTCGTCGCGTTGGGCACGCAAACTGCCCGTCTGGTCGCGTTGAGCGCACGAACCCCGGTTGGCGCGCGGGGCATGCAGGGCGGCGAGACGGAGTCGTGCGGGCCACATCATTCCTACTTGCGGCGGCTCTCGCGCAGCTCGTCTATCTCGTGCTTGTTCTGCTCGTGAATGCGCCGCAGCTCGCGGGCGTGGCGCTCGCGGAGCTCCTCGGCGCGGGCCAGGTAGTCGGCTGCGGAGAGCCGCACGCCCTCGCGACGCAGCTCGGCGCGCTCGGTATGGAAGGCGTGCTCGGCCTCGCGCAGGCGCTCGTGGTGCTCGTGTACGATCTGGCGCGCTGTCTCGGGGCTCGCGGCGATACGCTGCGCGGCCTCGACGGGGCTCGCCGAGATGGCCACGCGCGATATGTTCGTGAGCGCAGGAATCACGAGCACCGACAGCGCACCTGCGCACACGAGCACGCTTGCCATGGCGCTGGGCATGGCGCCGGCCCTAACCGCGGCCTCGGTGAGTGCCACGATGAGCGGCAACGCCATCGTGCAGTAGAGGGCCGCCGAGACCTTCTCGCCCGCGGGCATGTCGCGCGTCTCGGGAAACGCCCGCAGGCACAACCCCACGGGAAGGGCGCGCACCAGCAGGAGCAGCGCCACGAAGGTGGCGAGCAGCGCGGGGTTGGCGCCCACGGCCGCCACGTCGATGTCCATGGCCGAGTAGACAAAGAAAACGGGGATGAACAGGCCGTTGCCCACGGCCTCGACCTTGGCGAGCAGCCCCTTGCCCTGCTCGGGCGGCAGCACGCGGCGCAGGATGAATCCGGCGGCAAACGCGGCCAGCACCGCATCGAGGTCAAGTGCCGCCGCCAGCGCGAGCAGGGCCACGAGCAGCAGTAGCGTGGCGCGCAGCAGTGCCTGCGAGCTTGTCTCGGCATTGTCGGAAAGAAAGCGCACAAGGCGTCCTCCCAGGTTGCGCGCCCGCTCGCCGCCGCGTGCCACCATGACGCACACCACGACAAAGCCCACGAGCACGGCGATGTTGGCCGCCATCGAGCGGGTGGGGGAGAGCATGATCGACATGGCCACCACGGGCAAAAGCTCGCCCATGGCGCCGTACGACTCGATGACGCCGCCCACCGCGGTGCCGCCCAGCTCGCGGTCGCGCATGATGGGAACGAGCGTGCCGTAGGCGGTGGTTGTGAGCGCGATAGCGAAGGCGGCCGAGCCCGCCATGGAAAGTTCCAGATCGAGAAGGGCCGTGGCCGCCGCGGCAAGCGCCATGCAGATGGCCCAGCACACGGCGCCGTGCCTGCCCGCACGCCCCGCGAGTTCGTGCAGGTCGAGGTCGTAGCCGGCGATGAGGAACAGGACGCCCATCCCCAGGCGCGACATGAGCGCGAGCCCCTGCGAGGCGTGGATGACGCCCAGGCAGTGGGGTCCCAGTGTCGCGCCCGCGGCCACGAAGAACACGACCTCGGGGATGGGCCGGCCCGGGATGAGGCTTGCCACAAACGACGACAGCACCACGACGGCGAGCATCGTGACGAGCATTACGAGCTCCGTGGTCATGGGTCTCCTCTTGGTTGGTTTGGACCCTTTTGTTTTACCCAATATGGCGGACACGTCCGCATGATTTCGCGCGCGAGCCATTCGGTCGTATTATGTAATGCGGAAAACTACGCGTGCGCGCACGCAGATGACGGGAGTTGCCATGACCGATACCAATGCCCAGCTCAAGGCCCAGATCGACGAGTTCGTCGACCGCGTGTGGCCCGAGGTGCTCGACGACATCGAGTCGCTCGTCTCGCACAAGAGCGTCGAGGACCTCTCGCAGGCCGCCGAGGGCGCCCCCTGGGGCCCGGGCCCGCGCGAGGCGCTCGACGAGGCCCTCTGCATCGCCAACGTCTGCGGTCTCGAGGCCCACGACTGCGAGGGCTACCTGGGCTTTGCCGACGTCCCCGGTGCCTCGTCCAAGCAAATCGCCACGATTGCCCACGTTGACGTCGTGCCCGAGGGCACGGGCTGGCACACCGACCCCTACCAGATGGTCCGCCGTGACGGCTGGCTGCTTGGCCGTGGCGTCACCGACGACAAGGGCCCCGCGGTGCTGTCGCTCTACGCCGGCCGCTTCTTTGCCGAGCAGGTCGAGGCCACGGGAGAGCCGCTGCCCTACACCCTGCGCGTGATCCTCGGCGCCAACGAGGAGACCAACATGGGCGACGTCGAGTACTACCTCGCCCACTATCCCGAGCCCGACTTCCTCTTCACGCCCGACGCCGAGTTCCCGGTGTGCTGTGGCGAGAAGGGCCTCTATGGCGCCAGCATCCGCTCGGCCACGATCGCGGGCGAGGCGCCTGGCGCGCGCATCGTCAGAATCGAGGGCGGCACGGCCACGAACGCCATCCCGAGCCTCGCCGAGGCCGTCGTGCGCGCCGGTGCCTCCGAGCTGCCCGCGGCAGATGGCATCGAGGTGGCCGAGGCGGGCGAGGGCCTCGCGCGCGTCACCGCCCACGGCATCGGCGGCCACGCGAGCATGCCCGAGGGCACCAGGAACGCCATCGGCATGCTGTGCTCTTACCTGCTTAAGGCGGGCGTCTGCTCTGACGCCGAGCGCACGTTCCTCGAGCTCGAGGGCACCATCCACGCGAGCACCGACGGAACGAGCCTGGGCATTGATGCCACCGACGACGTCTTCGAGCCGCTGACCTGCATCGGCGGTACCATCCGGATCACCGGGGACGGCCGCATCGAGCAGACGCTCGACGCCCGCTACCCCAAGTCCACGACCGCCGAGGCCATCACCGAGCGCCTGCGCGCCGTGGCCGACGGCTGCGGCTGCGAGCTCGAGGAGGGCCGCGCCGTCGTGCCGTTCTACGTGAGCCCCGACTCGCCCGAGATCCAGACGCTCGTGCGCTGCTACAACGAGT
>NZ_CEVYAT010000029.1:0-14475 GCF_982402205.1 Parolsenella sp.
GTGCAGTGGCGGGTCGAGCAGGCGGATCGTCACGGGCAGGCCGTCCATGGCGTCGAGAATCTCGTAGAAGTCGCCCTCCTGAGCGCGCGACAGCTCGTCGGCCGCGGCGGCGCGCTCCTCGTCGTTGTTGGCAAGGATGAAGCGCTGGATGATGTCCTTGCGCTCGCCCAGGAACATGTGCTCGGTGCGGGTGAGACCAATGCCCTCGGCGCCCAGCTCGAGCGACAGGCGGGCGTCTGCCGGGTTGTCGGCGTTGGCGCGCACGCCCAGGCGGCGCACGTCGTCGGCCCAGCCAAGGACCGTGGCGAGGTCGCCGGTGGTGCCGGGGCGCTCGAGGGCCACAGCGCCCAGCATGACCTCGCCGGTGCCGCCGTCGATGGAGACGACGTCGCCCTCGTGCAGCACCAGGTCGGTGCCGGCGACGCTTACCTGCTTGGCGGCCGCGTCGATGTGCAGCGCGTCGACGCCGCAGACGCAGGGCTTGCCCATGCCACGGGCGATGACGGCCGCGTGGCTCGTCTTGCCGCCGTGGCTCGTGAGGATGCCCTCGGCGGCGGTCATGCCGGCGAGGTCGTCGGGCGTGGTCTCCCAACGCACCAGAACGCAGGCCTGGCCGGCCTCGGCGGCGGCTACGGCGTCTGCCGCGGAGAAGACCACGGCGCCCACGGCGGCGCCGGGGCTCGCGTTGAGGCCGCGGGCGATGACGTTGCGCTCGGCACCCTTGGCGATCTGCGGGTGCATGAGCTGGTCGAGCTGGGCGGGGTTGATGCGCAGCAGCGCCTCCTCGCGGGTGATGAGGCCCTCGCGCTCGAGGTCGACGGCAATCTTGAGGGCCGCGGCGGCGGTGCGCTTGCCCACGCGGGTCTGCAGCATGTAGAGTTTGCCCTGCTCGATCGTGAACTCGATGTCCATCATGTCGCGGTAGTGGTTCTCGAGGATGCCAAAGATGCGCTCGAGCTGCTCGCCCGCCTCCTCGAGGCCGGGTGTGTGGCGCAGGGTCTCGATGGGCTCGGTGTTGCGGATGCCGGCCACGACGTCCTCGCCCTGGGCGTTCACCAGGTAGTCGCCGTAGAACTCGCGCTCGCCGGTGGCTGGGTTGCGCGTGAAGGCAACGCCGGAGGCGCTCGTGTTGCCCTTGTTGCCAAAGGCCATGGCCTGGACGTTCACCGCGGTGCCCAGGTCGTCGGCGATGTTGTTCTGCCTGCGGTAGAGGCGTGCGCGCTCGCAGTCCCAGGAGCCAAAGACGGCGGCCACGGCGAGCGTGAGCTGTACGGCCGGGTCCTGCGGGAACTGGCAGGCGCCGTCCTCGCCCACGAGCTCGGGGTGCTCCTCGGCGCTGACGTTCTCGGAGAAGATCTGCTTGAAGGTGGCGGCGAGATGTTGGAGCTGCTCAGTGTCGAGCTCGGTGTCGGCGGCGACGCCCGCGGCGGCCTTGGCGTCCTTGATGGCGTCCTCGAACAGGTCGGAGTCGATGCCCATGACCACGTTGGAGAACATCTGGATGAAGCGGCGGTAGCTGTCCCAGGCGAATCGGTCGTTGCTCGTCTGCTTGGCCAGGCCCAGCACGCTCGCGTCATTGAGGCCGAGGTCGAGCACCGTGTCCATCATGCCGGGCATGGAGAAGGGGGCGCCGGAGCGCACCGACACGAGCAGCGGGTCATCGGCGTCTCCCAGGCGCTTGCCGCAGCGGCGCTCGAGGTCGGCGCGGGCCTCGGCGATGCCGTCGAGCACGCCCTCGGGCCAGGCGTTGCCGCCGCGGGCGTAGTCCATGCATGTCTGGCAGGAGATGGTGAAGCCGGCGGGGACCGGAAGTCCGATGCGGGCCATCTCGGCGAGGTTCGCGCCCTTGCCGCCCAGGGTGAAGTTGTCGTGTGCCGTTCCCTCGGTGACGTCCGCGCCCGTCTCGTCCAGACCAAACCGCCAGATGCGCTTGTCCATCGCATGCCCTCCTGAGTCTAGGAACGGGGAGGCCCAAGCCCTCCCCGTTGTGCCTCGCACGCCCGTCACGTGCGACGTAAAGGAAGGTTAGCGCTGGTTGCCTTCTGAAATGACCACGAATACGTATACATATAACCCGCACAGTTAACTATCGATTAATGGTCAAGTTATACGGCCCTGCGGTAGGCGCGTGAGTGGGGCACATACCGTTTGCGGCCAAAAAGCGACCGTCTGCGGAAGTTGGCTCCGCAGACGGTCGCAAGAAGTTCGTATTCGGTTGGTGGCGCTGGGCGCTTGTTCATCCGTTTTACGTGTCGTCTGCTCCGGTTCATCCGTTTTACGTATTGGGAGGACCCTGGGTGCGTAATTTGGATGAACGAACGGGGCGGATGCGT
Source organism: Parolsenella sp. (assembly GCF_982402205.1). Taxonomy (NCBI): domain Bacteria; kingdom Bacillati; phylum Actinomycetota; class Coriobacteriia; order Coriobacteriales; family Atopobiaceae; genus Parolsenella; species Parolsenella sp. The sequence goes on from NZ_CEVYAT010000029.1 coordinate 2,334, forward strand.
AAAACGGACGAGCGGGCGAGGCGGGCTGCCATCGCGTCTCGCGCTGGTGCGCTTTACGCCTCGTGGGCCTCGACAGCGGCGCGCACGTGGCCATGGGCGGCCTCGAGAGCGGCCGCGGCCTCGTCTGCGCTGCAGCCGAGCAGGATCATGGTGATGGCGCGCTTGGCGTTGTTCTCGGAGGCGGCAAGGGCGTCGGCGGCCTGCTTGCGCGTGCAGTCGGTGGCCATCATGACGATGTTCTGGGCGCGCACGCGCAGCTTCTCGTTGGACTGCTTCACGTCGACCATGAGGTTCTGGTAGACCTTGCCGGCGGCCACCATCGAGCCGGTCGAAATCATGTTGAGCACGAGCTTCTGGGCGGTGCCGGCCTTGAGGCGCGTGGAGCCGGTGAGGACCTCGGGGCCGCAGACGGGCTCGATCGCGAGGTCTGCCACGGCGCCGATCTTGGAGCCCTCGTTGCAGGCGATGGCAACGGTCTTGCAGCCCACCTCGCGGGCGCGCGTAAGACCACCGATGACGTAGGGGGTGCGGCCACTCGCGGCAAGGCCAATCACGATGTCGCGGCTCTCGAGGGACAGGGCATCGAGGTCCGCCGCGCCCGCCTCGGCCTTGTCCTCGGCACCTTCGGCAGCCTTCACGAAGGCGCCCTCGCCACCGGCGATGAGGCCCACGACTGTGTCATAGGACACGCCAAAGGTGGGCGGGCACTCCACGGCGTCGAGCACGCCAAGCCTGCCCGAGGTGCCGGCGCCCAGGTAGATGATGCGCCCGCCGGCGTTCAGGGCCTCGCCAGCCCAGTCGATGGCGGTGGCAATCTGGGGCAGGACGCGGTCGATGCCCTCGATGACGCGGTTGTTCTCCTCGTTCATGACGCGAGCGATTTCGAGCGACGAGAACGTATCGAGCTCCATCGTCTTGGGGTTGCGCTGCTCGGTGGTGAGCTTGGTGAGGTCTAGCATGACGCCTCCGTTTGCCGACCAATGGGCCGGCGATCGCTTGTTGGGCCAAGCACATACTATATTGAGTTGAAGGCTCGGCCCGTACCTATTCTGCGAACGCGACATTCGGAGGCACCCATGCTTATCAGCGAGGTCATCGACCGCGTCAAGGCCTACTGCGGCAACGACTGGGATGGTCCCATCTACGACGACACGACCCGCGACAAGGTGCTGTGGGGTGCCACCGACGTCGAGTGCACGGGCATCGTGACCACGTGCTTTGCCTCGGCAGACGTCATCCGTGAGGCCGCTGGGCGCGGGGCCAACCTCATCATCTGCCACGAGGCGCTCTTCTGGAACCACGGCGACCACACCTGCTGGCTCGAGAACAACAGGACCTTCCAGGCCAAGCGGGTCCTTCTCGACGAGGCGGGCATCGCGGTGTGGCGCCTGCACGACCACATCCACTCGGGTGCCCCCGAGGACGGCCGCTTCGTCGACAGCATCTTCATGGGCCTTGCCGACAAGCTCGGCTGGCGCGACTACGTCACCGGCAACCCCGACCGTCCCATGAGCTTTGAGATTCCCGAGACGAGCGTGCTCGAGCTCGCGCGCTTCCTCGTGGGCCGTCTGGGCCTCAACGGCACGCGCATCGTGGGCGATGCCAACGCCCGCGTGCGCACGGTCATGGTGCCCACGCACCTCATCGGCGGGTCCGACAACATGGTCACGGCTCAGATGGACGCGGGCGTCGACTGCCTCGTGACGATGGAGGCGACCGACTTCACCACCTCGGAGTACGTGCGCGACTCCGCGCAGCTGGGGCTGGGAAAGGCCATGATTTGTATCGGCCACTTCAACGTGGAGGAGCCGGGCATGGAGTACATGCTGCGCTGGCTGCCCGAGGCGACCAGCGCCGACGTCCCCATGAGCTTCGTGCCCTCCGGCGATCCCTGGACCTACGTGCTGCCGTAGCTGGGACGCACCTGCTTTCGCACCGAAATGGCGCCCCGAACGGCCGCTTGGCGTGCCGATTCGAGTCGCCGCAGCTCCGCACCCATTTTTCGCGCTGGAGGGCCGCTGAGCACGTAAAAGCGGGTGCGGAGCTGGTTCGAGGGTCCTCTGTCTTACGTATTGCTTGACATGTCATGCAATCGGCGTATCCTACTGCGTCGGCAAATTGCTTGACATGTCAAGGAAGTGAGACCATGGACAACGAGAAGAGCTCCCAGCGTGAGGGCAGCTCGCTCTATGACATGCACACGGCCGTGCTGCGAGCCTTCCACGCCCAACGCGCGCTGCTGCGCCCCTACGGAGACACCCTGGGCCTGGGCCCCGGGCAGCCCAAGGTGCTGTCGTACCTCGCGGCGCGCGGCACCTCGACCCAGCGCGACATCGCGGTCTACTTCGCGGTGGACGCCGCGGCGGTGAGCCGCATGCTCGACACCCTGGCCCGCAAGGGCATGGTGACGGTGGCGCCCGCCGAGACGGACCGCCGCGCCAAGGCCGTGACGCTCACCGAGGCCGGCCACGAGACCGTGCGCGCCTGGGACGAGCGCTGCGCCGAGGTCGAGCAGATCATGCTCGACGGCATCGACGAGGCCGACCGCGCCCAGCTCGAGGAGCTGCTCGAGCGCGTGCGCGCGAACCTCGTGGCGGCCCGCCGCGGCCGCGACGCCGCCTGCGGCAGCTCGCGCCCGGCCAGCGCGAGGGGAGGCGAGCGCGCATGAGCGACCTCAAGCTGATTCTGCGCTACCTGGGCCCCTACCGGCGCGACTTCGTGCTCGCGGCCATCTGCATGGTGTTCGAGGGAACCCTCGAGCTCATGATCCCGTTTCTCACCGCGGGCCTCATCGACCAGGGTATCGTGGCGCACGACCTCTCCAACGTCTGGGCAACCGGCGCGCTGATGCTCGTCTGCGGCGTCGTGGCCATGGGCTTTGGCATGGCCTTCTCGCGCTGCTCGGCCCGCGCGGCCATGGGCCTGGGCGCCAACCTGCGCGACGCCCAGTTCGAGGCGGTGCAGCGCCTGTCGTTTGAGAACCTCGACCACTTTGAAACCTCGTCGCTCGTGACGCGCATGACCACCGACGTTACGGTGATCCAGAACGCGCTGATGAACGGCTTTAGGCCCATGATGCGCGGGCCCGTCATGTTCACGGCGGGACTTGTGCTCGCGAGCCTGCTGTCGCTGCGTCTGGCCTGCGTCTTCTTCGTGATGCTGCCGCTGCTTGCCGTGGCGCTCGTGCTCATCGTGCGCCAGGTGGCGCCGCTCTACGGGGCCCTGCAGCGTGTCATGGACGCTCTCAACGACAGCGTGCAGGAGAGTGTCACGGCCATCCGCGCCGTCAAGGCCTTCGTGCGCGACGAGTGGGTCGAGGGTCGCTTTGGCGCGGTGAACGACGAGCTCGCCGCCACCTCCACCAAGACCTTCTCGCTCGCGGTGCTCAATCTGCCGCTGTTCCAGACGGTGATGTACGCGTCCGACGTCTTGATCCTCGCCCTGGGAGGCTCGATGATCCTCGCGGGCGAGCTCAAGGTAGGCGAACTCACGGGCTTCATGAGCTACGTGCTGCAGATCACCAACTCGCTCATGATGATCTCCAACGTGTTCCTCCTCATGACGCGCGCCCTCACGAGCGTTCAGCGCGTGGGCGAGGTGCTGTGCGAGGAGCCCGCCATCGCGAGCCCCGCGCACGCCATTGCCACCGTGCCGGACGGCTCCATCGAGCTCGACCACGTGAGCTTTCGCTACAACGCGAGCGCCGCGGAAGACGTGCTGCACGACGTGTGCCTCACGGTCCCCGCGGGCTCGACCGTGGGCGTGCTGGGCGGCACGGGCTCGGGCAAGAGCTCGCTCGTGCAGCTGCTCGCGCGCCTCTACGACGCAAGCGACGGACATGTGCTCGTGGGAGGCCACGACGTGCGCGACTACGACCTCGAGGCATTGCGCCGCAGCGTGGGCGTGGTGTTGCAGACGAGCGTGCTCTTCTCGGGAACGGTGCGCGAGAACCTGCTGTGGGGCCGTGCGGACGCCAGCGACGCCGAGCTGCTCGAAGCCTGCCGCGTGGCGGCCGTCGACGAGTTCCTCGACCGCATCGGCGGGCTCGACGCGGACCTGGGCCAGGGAGGCGGCAACGTCTCGGGCGGCCAGCGCCAGCGCCTGTGCATCGCCCGCGCCCTCGTGCGCAGGCCTAAGGTGCTCGTGCTCGACGACTCGACGAGCGCCGTCGACATGGCGACCGACGCGCGCATCCGCGAGGGGCTTGCGGCGCTCACGGACGTCACGAAGGTCATCGTGGCGCAGCGCGTGGCCAGCGTGGCCGACGCCGACCAGGTCGTGATCCTCGACAACGGGCGGGTGCATGCGGTGGGCTCGCCTGCCGAGCTCCTCGCAAGCGACCCCATCTACCAGGAGCTCTATCGCACTCAGGTTGCGGAAGGGGATGAGCGCTAATGGCCGTCATGACAACGAAGAGTGGCTCCGCCAAGCCGCGCAACCTGGGCGCCGTGGTGCGCCGCCTGCTCGACTACATGGGTGCCGCACGCGTCATGCTGCTCGTGGTGGGCGTGCTTGCGAGCGTGTGCGCCGTCTGCCAGCTGGCCGGCACCTACATGATCAAGCCCGTGGTGAACTGCCTCACGGCGGGCGACGTGGGCGGCTTCTGGGCGGGCGTGGCACTCGCGGCCGTCATCTACGTCGCGGGCGCGGCGAGCGCCCTGGGCTACACCCAGACGATGGTGCGCGCCGCTCAGCGCGTGGTTTCCGACATCCGCCGCGACCTGTTTGCGCACCTGCAGACCCTGCCCGTGTCGTTCTTTGACCGCATCCGTACGGGCGACGTCATGAGCCTGTTCACCAATGACGTCGACACCGTGGCCGAGGCTTTCAACAACAGCTTCGCCAACGTCATCCAGGCGGCCATCCAGGCCGTGGGCACGCTGGTGCTGCTGTTCGTCCTCGACTGGCGCCTCTCCGTCGTGACCGTGGCGTGCGACGTGGCCCTCATCGCCTACGTGCGCATCGCGGGCCGCAAGAGCTCGCGGTTCTTCTCGAAGATGCAGGGCACCCTGGGCGAGCTCGACGGCTACATCCAGGAGATGTGCGCGGGCCAGAAGGTCGTGGCCGCCTACACGCACGAGCGCGAGAGCCTCGCCGGCTTTCGCGAGCGCAACGAGCGCCTGCGAAAGCAGGGCACCGCGGCCCAGACCTACGCCGCCACGATGGTGCCCATTACCGTGGCGATGACCTACACCAACTACGCCATCGTGGCCGTGATGGGCTCGCTTCTGGCCGCGGCCGGCCTCACCGACATGGGCAGCCTCGCGAGCTACCTCGTGTTCGTTCGCCAGGCGGCCATGCCCTTCAACCAGGTGACGCAGCTGGGCAACTTCCTTTTGGGAGCGCTCGCCGGCGCCGAGCGCATCTTCTCCGCTATGGACGAGAGGTCCGAGGTGGACGAGGGCAAGGTCGAGCTCGTGCGCCTGGGACAGGACGCGCAGGGCCCCGAGCGCGCCGCGGCGGGCGCTTTGGGCTGGGGCTGGAGGCTGCCCGATGGCGAGGTGCGCCCCCTCGCGGGAGACGTGCGCTTCCATGACGTGACCTTTGGCTACGAGCCGGGTCGCGACGTGCTCGCGAACCTGTCGCTGTTTGCCAAGCCGGGCCAGAAGATCGCCTTCGTGGGCTCTACCGGCGCGGGCAAGACCACGATCACCAACCTCATCAACCGCTTCTACGAGGTGGGCGCGGGCCAGATCACCTACGACGGCATCGACGTGCGCGACATCGGCAAGAGGAGCCTGCGCCACAGCCTGGGCATCGTACTGCAGGACACGCACCTCTTTAGCGGCACCGTTGCCGACAACATCCGCTTTGGCAAGCTCGACGCCACCGACGAGGAGGTGCGCGCCGCGGCTCGCACCGCCAACGCCGATGGCTTCATCAGCCGCCTGCCGCAGGGCTACGACACCCTCGTGACGGCCGACGGCGCTAACCTCTCGGCGGGCCAACGCCAGCTTTTGGCCATTGCCCGCGCGGCCGTGGCCAACCCCGCGGTGCTCATCCTCGACGAGGCCACGAGCTCGGTCGACACACGCACCGAGGCCCTCATCGAGCGCGGCATGGACGCGCTCATGGCGGGGCGCACGGTCTTCGTCATCGCGCATCGCCTCTCCACGGTGAGAAACGCCAACGCCATCATGGTGCTCGAGCACGGGCGCATCGTGGAGCGCGGCACGCACGAGGAGCTGCTCGCGAGCCACGGCGAGTACTGGCAGCTGTACCATGGGATGAGGGAGCTCTCCTAGCCCTTGCCCCATGCGCGCCTTTGCGTGCGCGGGCGCTTTGGGCGGCGGGTTTCCGAGACAAACACGACCTCGGGGCCCGCCGCCTCGTGATGGGAGACGCACATGAGCGAGCCGCTTGCGCGCATCAAGAACTACGAGGACATGGGCCTTGGCCTGTTCGTTCACTGGGGACTCTACTCGCAGCTCTCGTGTGGCGAGTGGACCGAGTTCATCCACGAGCGCCCCCAGGAGCAGTACGAGCGCCTGATGGAGACCTTCACGGCCGAGGACTTCGACGCGGCAGGCCTCGTGGCCGCGGCCAAGGAGATGGGCGCGGGCTACATCACGCTCACGACCAAGCACCACGAGGGCTTCTTCCTCTACGACACCTGTGGCCTGTCCGACTTCGACGCGCCCCACAGCGCGGCCGGCCGCGACCTCATCCGCGAGTTCGTCGACGCCTGCCACGAGGGTGGCATCAAGCCGTTCTTCTACATGGCCACCTATGACTGGCACAGCCCGCTCTACGAGACGGACTTCGACGCCTACCTCGAGTACCTGCGCCGCTCGGTCGAGATCCTGTGCACCAACTACGGCGAGGTGGGCGGATTCTGGTTCGACGGCAACTGGAACAAGAAGGACGCGGACTGGAAGCTCCCCGAGCTCTACGGGACCATCCGCAGATACCAGCCCGAGGCCATCGTCATCAACAATACCGGCCTCAAGAACCGCGGCAAGATCATCGACCCCGAGATCGACGTCACGACTTACGAACGCCGCATCTCCGGCGAGGTCAACCACGGCCCTGCGGACGGCAAGTACGTCGCCGGCGAGGTCTCGGTCACCACGAACAAGCACTGGGGCTGCGCCGCGAACGACCTCGACTACAAGAGCCCGCGCGAGCTCATCGAGACCATCGCCAACGCTCGCCGCGCCGGCGCTAACGTCCTCGTGAACATCGGCCCCACGGCCACGGGCGCCATCGCGCCGCTGCAGCGCGAGTACCTGCGGCTCATTGGCCGTTGGATGAAGATGGCGGGACCGTCCGTGCACACCGCACGCCCCAGCGCCACACTCGTGGCGAACGGCGGCATCCGCGACTTTGCGCTCGACGACGCCGGCGTGAGCTACCTGTTCGTGCACGACCTGGCCATCGTGGGCAACGAGAACGTGACGCTGGGCGGCGAGGGCTCCAACCTTCGCTCGTTCACGGGAGCCACGCGCCCGGTCGCGCGCATCAGCTGGCTCGATGACGGCGGCGAGGTTCCTTTCATGCAGGACTGCGGGCGCGGCACGCTCACGGTCGACGCCAACGGCTTCACCTACGGCAGCGACTGGGTCGTGCGCATCGCACGCGTCGAGTATCGGTAGGGAGGCCAGGCCATGCTGCTGCACAGGTCTGAGCATGAGGGGCGCGCCGGGCAGTCCGCTCGCGTGCTCCATGGTGTGAACCTCGCGGGTTGGCTCGTGCTCGAGCCATGGGTGACGCCGTCGCTCTTCTCGGGCACCGGGGCCTTCAGCGAGGCGGAGCTCGCGGACGCCATGGCGCCCGGGCGCTTCGACGCGCTTCTCGCACGCCATCGCGCGAGCTTCATTGACGAGGGCGACTTTGCGCGCATCGCCCAGCGCGGCTTTGATGCCGTGCGCCTGCAGGTGCCGTGGTTCGTCCTGGGCGACGAGGGCCCCATGCCCGGGCCCGCCGCGGGCTGCGTCGAGTACGTCGACGCAGCGATGGACTGGGCCGAGGCCGCGGGCGTGTCGGTGCTGCTCGACGTCGCCGTGGCGCCGGGTGCGGACCCCACCTCGCCCTCGAGCTTCTTTGGCGACACGCGTACCTTCAGGCAGGCCATGCTCGACGTGGTGGGCTCGCTCGCAGACCGCTACGCGGACCGCGAGAGCTTTTTGGGCATCGAGCCCATCGACGAGGTGCGGGGACGCGCCCGCCGGGGCCTGTCGCTGGTCGAGGGCGTGCCGCCCCACCTCATCCGCAACTTCTACCGCGATGCCTACGACGTGCTGCGCGCGGCGGCGGGCGAGCGGCCCGTTCTCGTGCTGCACGACGCCTACCTGCCCGACGCCTGGCGTGCGTTCATGAGCCCCGCGCGCTACGTCAACGTATGGCTCGACAGCCACATCTACCACTACGACCAGGCCATGGGGGCGGCCGGCCCCGCCGGCGTGAGGCGCCTGGTCAAGGAGTCTGCCGACTACCTGGCCCGCGCGCGCAGGAGCGGCCTACCCGTGATGGTGGGCGAGTGGTCGAGCGCGCTGCCGCTCGCGAGCGCCGGCATGACGCCGGAAGGGCGCATCGCGCTCGAGCGCGTCTACGCAGCCGGGCAGATGGGTGCCTTCGCGGGAGGCGCCGGCTGGTTCTTCCAGACGTGGAAGACCGAGGCGAGGCTCTCGAGCTGGGATGCGCGCGTGGCGCTCTCGAGCTTTGAGACGGGGATGTTCGACTAGCGATGGGGGAGTGCGTGGAGACCAACGAGCAGCAGGTGGAGACGGGTGCCGGTGCCGTGCGAAGGGATGGTGGCGGCATGCTGAGCCTGGTGGGCACGCCCATCGGCAACCTGTCGGACGCGAGCCCCCGCGTGCTCGACACCCTACGCGGCGCAGACGTGGTCTTGTGCGAGGACACGCGCGTGACCTCGAAGTTGTTGGCGCGCTTCGAGATTCGCGTGCCGCTCGAGCGCTGCGACGAGAACGTCATCGCGAGCCGCGTCGAGAGCGTGCTGGGCCGCGTGTCGGCCGGCGCGCGCATTGCGTTCGTGAGCGATGCTGGCATGCCGGGCGTCTCCGACCCCGGCCAGAGGCTGGTCGATGCCGCGCTCGACGAGGGCTTGCCCATCGAGGTGATTCCTGGACCCAGCGCCGTGACGTGCGCCCTCGTGGCGTCTGGTCTGGGCATGGAGCACTTCTTCTTCGAGGGCTTTCTGCCGAGAAAGGCCGGCGAGCGTGCGCGGCGGCTGGCCGAGCTCGCCGCGATTCCTGGCGCGCTCGTGTTCTACGAGAGCCCGCACCGCGTGGTCGCCACGCTCGACTCGCTTGCCAAGGCCTTTCCGGCGCGCCGCGTGGCGCTCGTGCGCGAGCTCACGAAGCTTCACGAGGAGTGCGTGCGCGACGTCTCCGGCGCGCTTGCCGAGCGCATCCGCGAGCGTGGCGAGGTGCGTGGCGAGTGCGTGATCGTGGTCGAGGGGCCTAGCGCGGCCGAGCTCGAGGGGCTGCGAGTGGCCGCGGCGAGCGGACCGGCCACCATCGAGGAGGCCATCGCCGAGGGGCTGGCGGTGGGGGAGCCCAAGAGTGCTCTGGCAAAGCGCCTGGCCAAGCAGTTTGGCATCCCAAAATCCGAGGTCTACGACAAACTCGTCTAACCCCGCATGGCTGTAAAAGGAAACCTGCAAAAGGGACAGTCCCTTTTGCAGGTTTCTTGATGTTGGTCTAGGTTACCCGCGCTTGGAGCCCTGACGGCGGATGCCGCCCTTGTGGCCGCATGCCTTGTTGGGGCCGATGCCCGCTGCGCGCGCGGGTCCGCCAAATGTCTGCCGTCCGCGCTGCTGCTTGGCCGGCAGGGGCATATCGTAGTGGCGTTTGGCGCCGCTGGGCTTCGTCATCGCTGGTCTCCTTCGCATTCCGACCCGCTTACGGTAGCGTCTTTCCATCGTGATTCCAAGCGCATCCGGCATCGATGTCATGGCCAGCGGCATCCGCCTCTCTCAAAAAACCGCCGAGGCCAGCCTGTGGCTGGTCCCGGCGGTCATGCACCGCGCAATGGTGCGAGGCCTATCGAAGATCTTCCCTACTGCAGCGAGTGACTCAGGAAGTCCCTGCCCTGCTCGCTCGCGAAGGCGACCACACGGTCACCGGCGCTAAACGCGGTGTCACCGTTGGGGATGAGGATGTTGCCCTCATGCTCGAGGGCAACAAAGACCAGGCCGTCGGGAATCTGGAGCTCGGCAATCGACTTGCCCACCATCGCGGAGCGCGGGCGAACCTCGCCCTGGACGATCTCGTGACCATCCTTTCCGAGGCGCATGATAGTGAAGACGTCCTCCATGTCGAGACCCTCTTCGACGGACTTCGCGATGATGTCCGCCTGGTCAACGGCGATGTCGACGCCCATAGACTCGTCGAACATCCAGGCATTTGCCGGGTTGTTCACACGGGCGACGACGCGATTTACGCCGTACTCCATCTTGGCGAGCATAGCGACCACGAGGTTGACCTCGTCATCGCCCGTTACGGCAATAATGACGTCGGCCTGGAGTACGCCGGCCTCTTCAAGGACATCCGGGCTCGAACCCATGCCCCTCACAACGGAACCCTCGGGCAGCTTCTCCTCGAGGCGCTGCGCAACGGCCTTCCTTGACTCGACGATGCGAACGTTGTAACCGCGGTTGCCCAACAGAGTGGCGAGGTAGGAACCAACCTTGCCGCCGCCGACAATGATGATGTTCATACAGCCTCCTAATCCGTCATGCCGAGCATGGCGCGGAACTTGCTTGCCGAGGTCGCCTGGACGGCGGCGTAGATGATGTCGCCGTGGTCGAGGACCGTGCCCTGGGTGGGAACGAAGGTCTCGTTGTCGTGAGAGACGGCGACGATGCTAATCTCGCCAATGGCGGTGAGCTCGCGAACGGGACTGCCCTCGAGCATCGGCGGCACGTCGGCACGAACGAGGCGCACGTCGCCGGAACCGATGCCGGTGACGTCATCGAGCTCGTTGAAGGTCAGGAGCTCGCAGACGCGCCTCACGCCCCAGTCGGTGGTCGAGATGCTCTGGATGCCGAGCCTGCGGTACGTCTCGGCATTGCCGATCTCGTACAGGCGCGCGATGACGCGCGGGACGCGATAGGTCTGTCGGGAGATGCGGGCGACGACGATGTTCGTCTCGTCAGAAGCGGTACAGGCGATGACGGCGCTCGCACGATCGATGCCGGCGGCAGCAAGAACCTCACGGTCGAATCCGACGCCCGCGACGGTCTGGCCGCCGAACGTGGGGCCGAGTGCCTTGAGGCGCTCGGGGTCCTGGTCGATGGCGCAGACCTCGTAGCCCTGCCTGTCGAGCTTGCGAGCGAGGCTCGTGCCCATGCGGCCCATTCCTACGACGATAACTTTCATCTTTACCTCTTTTCCGGTGCCTGCTTGATGGCGACGCCGTTGCGATCGATGTGGTTCCTCTTGCGAACGATGGCCTTTCGGGCCTCCTCGAGGAGGAGGATGACGGGCGGCAGCAGCACCAGGAACACGAAGTCATTCAGGACGAGCGGGCTGGTGTGGAAGACGCTCTGGAAGGGCGGGAACAGCGTGATGAAGATGATGAGTGCGATCTCGAAGAGAATACCCTTGTTGATCTGCTTGTTGGAGAACAGACCCACTGAGAAGACGGATGCGGTCTCCGTGCGGCAGTTCCAGACCTCGCCGATCTGCGTGAAGACGATGGCCGCAAGTGCCATGGTCGTCGCGCGGACGTAGATCGGATCAAGGTCGTTGCCTACGCCAAACATCTCGATGCCGGGGTGCCAGCCATTCATGACCTGGCAGAACATGAACGCAGCGAAGGAGAACAGGGCGCCGAGCATTCCGTACCACAGGAAGGCCTTACGCATGACCTTGCCGGAGAGCAGCGGCTCGTTGGGGTTGCGAGGCGGGTTAGCCATGACGTCAGCCTCGGGAGGCTCGGTGCCAAGACCAAGGGCGGGCAGCATGTCGGTGCCAAGGTCGATGGTGAGGATCTGCATCGTCGTGAGCGGCAGCGGCACGGCGCCACCGGAGAGCAGGTAGATCGCAGAGGGGACAGCCTCGGGCACGTTGGAGTTCAGGATGTAAAGCATGAACTTCCTGATGTTCGCGTAGACCGCGCGGCCCTCTTCGATGGCGTGGACGATCGAGGCGAAGTTGTCATCGGTCAGGATCATGTC
>NZ_CEVYAT010000030.1:0-14052 GCF_982402205.1 Parolsenella sp.
TGCTATCCATGGACGGCAAGCAGGCCAGGTACACATACGAGCAGAAGGTCGCCGCCGCCTCCGCCGTCGTCGACGGCGGCATGACGAAGACCGAGGCGATGGCGGCGTTCGGCATAATGTCGATGTCGCCGCTCAAGAAGTGGTGCGCGCTATACCGCCGGGGCGGCGCGGAGGCCCTGCGCCCGAGGCCCAAGGGCCGGCCGAGCGGTTCCAAGGCGAGGCCGCGCACCCGCGAGCAGGAGCTCGAGGAGCGCTGCCGAAGGCTCGAGACCGAGGTGGCCTACCTAAAAAAATTGCGTGCCCTGGTCGAGAGGGACGGGCTCTGACCAGGGCGAAGGTCGAGGCCGTGAGGGTCCTGCGCGAAGAGGGGCACGGGCTGGGGCGCCTGCTGGAGTGCGCCGGCATGGCCCGGTCCAGCTACTACTACGCGCTGTCGCACCCGAAGGCTCCCACCAGGCCCGAGCTCTGGGAGGCCGCCGCCGAGATATTCTCGCGCACCGCCAACGGGTGCGGCCACAGGCAGATCGCCATGTGCCTGCGCGCCGAGCGGGGCGTGCGCATAGCCTACAAGACCGTGCTGAAGATGATGCGCGAGATGGGCATCAGCTGCGGGATCCGCCGCGAGACCGACTACCACAGGTACAACTCGTACAGGGGCAAGGTCGGAAAGACCTTCGAGAACGTCATCGGGCGCGACTTCGCCGCCGACGGGCCGTGGGAGAAGATGGGCACCGACGTCACCGAGTTCAAGCAGCCCTGGGGCAAGGCCTACTTCGCGCCGGTCTACGACTTCGGCAGCAAGGAGATCGTCGCCTGGTCCACGTCGCTGCACCCCAACATGGCTCAGCAGCACGAGCTGCTCGACCAGCTCGTGTCCAGGAAGCCCAAGGGCTCCAGGCCGATCCTGCACTCGGACATGGGCTGGCAGTACCAGCAGGCCGGTTGGTGCAGGCGGTTGGAGGAGGCCGGCGTGGTGCAGAGCATGTCCCGGAAGGGCAACTGCATCGACAACGGCGCGACGGAGCAGGTGTTCGGCCACATCAAGGACGAGTTCTTCCGCGGAAGGACGTGGCCGGACTTCGAGTCCTTCAAGGCGGACCTCGACGACTTCGTGGTCCATTGGAACACGAGGAGGCGCCAGGTTAAACTGAAGGGACTGACCCCGGAGGAGTTCCGGAGACAGTCCCTTGCGGCGTAGTTCTTATTTATGCCGTCCAAGTTTTGGGGTGCAGTTCAATCCTGGCTTCGGCGGGCGTGGAGTCCCAATCTGTAAAGCTGGAAGGCCTGACCCTAGTACAGCTTGGCGCCAGCCGGAATGCGGTCGTCGACCATGAGCAGGTTCAGGCACTCCTCGCCCTCGACCTCGTGGATGGCCGAGAGGAGCATACCGCACGAGTCGATGCCCATCATGGCGCGCGGCGGCAGGTTGGTGATGGCAATGAGCGTCTTGCCCATGAGCTCCTCGGGCTCGTAGAACTTGTGGATGCCTGAGAGGATCGTACGGTCGGTGCCCGTGCCGTCGTCAAGCGTGAACTGCAGCAGCTTCTTGCTCTTCTTGACTGCCTCGCAGGCCTTGACCTTCACGGCACGGAAATCGGACTTGCTAAACGTGTCGAAGTCCACGTAGTCCTCGAACAGCGGCTCGATGGTCACGTTGGAGAAGTCGATGGGCTCGGGCGCGGCCTCGTCAGCCTCGGCGGCGGCAGCGGCCTCCTCGGCAGCCTTGGCCTCGGCGGCACCGTTCTTGGCGCCGGCCTCGGGCTTCATGTGCGGGAAGAGCAGCACGTCACGAATCATGGGCTGGTTGGTGAGCAGCATGACCACGCGGTCGATGCCAATGCCAATGCCGCCCGCGGGAGGCATGCCGTACTCGAGGGCGCGCACGTAGTCAGCGTCAAACTGCATGGCCTCGTCGTCGCCCGAGTCGCGCTCGGCAATCTCGGCGTGGAAGCGCTCGGCCTGGTCAACCGGGTCGTTGAGCTCGGAGAAAGCGTTGGCGTACTCGTGGCCGGCAATGACTAGCTCAAAGCGGTGCGTCAGGCGCGGCTCGTCCTCGTAGCGCTTGGCCAGCGGCGACACCTCGACCGGGTAGTCAACGACAAAGGTGGGGTTCACGATGGAGGGCTCGCCCAGCTCATCGTAGAGCTCGGCGATGAGCTTGCCGGCGCCCCACTCGGGCTTGGTCTCGATCTTGTTTGCGTGACAGAGCTCCACCAGGTGCTCGACGGGCGTGTCGAGGTCGACCTCCTCGCCAACGGCGTTGGAGACAACCTTGGTCATGGGGATGGAGGGCCAGGTGCCCGAGAGGTCAATCGTGGTGCCCTGGTAGTCGATCTGCTCGGGGTTGCCAATGGCGGCGTTGGCGGCCTTAATGACGCCCTCGGCGAGCTCCTTCATGCCGTCGAGGTCGCTGTAGGCGCGGTAGGCCTCCATTGTGGTGAACTCGGGGTTGTGGGTCTTGTCCATGCCCTCGTTGCGGAAGATGCGGCCAATCTCGTACACGCGCTCAAAGCCGCCCACGAGCAGACGCTTCAGCGGCAGCTCGGTGGCGATGCGCAGGAAGCACTCCTGGTTGAGCGCGTTGAAGTGCGTGATGAACGGCTTGGCCGTGGCGCCACCCTGGATGGTCTGCAGTATGGGGGTCTCGACCTCCATGTACTGGTCCTGCTCCATGTAGCGGCGGAAGGCGGAGACGATGGCCGAGCGCTTGCAGAAGGTCTCGCGCACGTCGTCGTTCATGATGAGGTCAACGTAGCGCTGGCGGTAGCGCAGCTCCTTGTCGGAGAGGCCGTGGAACTTGTCGGGCAGCGGGCGCACGGCCTTGGAGAGGAGCTTGACCGAGGTGGGAGCCAACGACAGGGCGCCGCGCTTGGTGCGCATCATGGGGCCGGTGGCCTCGATGATGTCGCCCAGGTCGAACTTGCGCACGGCGGCCATGCCCTCCTCGCCCAACGCATCGATGCGGCAGAAGAGCTGGATGCGGTCCGTGGCGTCCTGCAGCTCGAGGAAAGCCACCTTGCCCTGACCGCGCTTGGCGCGGATGCGGCCGGCGATGCAGTGGGCTTCGCCGTCGACGTCGTCCTCGGTAAGGTTGGCGTAGCGCTCGGCGAGGTCTGCCACGTGGTCGGTCACGTCGCAGTGCTCGGGATAGGGGTTTCCACCGGCGTCGATGACGGCCTGGCGGCGAGCGAGGCGGGTCGCGCGCTCGTCGTTGAGCGTGGACTCGGTGCTGGTCTGCTCGGACATGCGGTCTCCTTCTTGCGGCAGCTGGCGGGCGTCCCCGCGCGCGGCCAGTCATGTGGCCTGGCGCGGATGCACCCACGCGCGGCCAAAACTCTGTACAGACGTGAAAACGCCCCTCCCGCGACGGGCACGGAAGGGGCGTGATGCGGACATGATCGCGGGGCTATGCCCGCGAGCGAACCAATCTCGCCCTAGCGCGAGATTTTGGTGATGATGTAGTTGCGCGTGGCGCCAGAGGGACTCGTAACCTCGATGACATCGCCCTTGGCGTGGCCCATGAGGGCGGAGCCAACGGGGCTCTCGTTCGAAATCTTGTGCTCGAGGGAGTTGGTCTCGGTCGTGCCCACGATGGTGAACGCAGTCTTCTTGTCCTTGCCCTGCTCCTGGATCTCGACGGTGCAGCCAATCGAGACGGCCATGACATGGCCGGCGTTCTCGGACACCTTGGCGGTAGAGAGAATCTTGCGAATCTCGGCGATGCGGGAGGCGTTCTTGGACTGCTCCTCCTTGGCGTCGTCGTACTCGGAGTTCTCGGACAGGTCGCCGAAGTCACGGGCGACCTTGATGCGCTCGATGATCTCGGCGTCGTGCTCTCCCTCGCGCCAGGCGAGCTCGTCGACGAGCTTCTGGCGGCCTTCGGGGGTAAGGATGATCTCGTTGTCAGCCATGGTCCGCTTTCTTACGTGGGGTGGTACGTACAGACGAAAGCACACCCACGGAGGGTGTGCCTAAGAAAGTGAGTTAGTCGAGCTTTGCTCCGCAGGACTTGCAGAACTTGTTGTCGGTCGGGTTCTCGGCACCGCAGTTGCCGCAGAACTTGACGTCGCCGGCGGGCGTGGCGTCAGCATCGGCGTCCTCGGAGTCGGCGTGCTCGACAACGACATCCTCGGCAGGCTTGGACTCGGACTTGGCGGCGTCGGCCGTCTCGTCCATGCCCTCGCGGATGCCCTTGACGGTCTTGCCAAGGGACTTGCCAAGCTTCGGGAGGTTCTTGGGGCCAAAGATGACCAGGACGACAATCAGAATGATGATGAGCTCAGGAGCACCCAGACCTAGAATCATGTTATTTCCTCTCCGAACAGACACTCGGTCGTGTATTCGTTCGTTAGCTAAGGCCGGTTTGCATCGGCCACGGCAACTTAGAAAGTATACTAGCCCGAGTGCCGTTTACGTGCGCGAAGTTTTCTTATCACGCATGTTGCCGCATTCTCCACGTTGGTTAGGCGTGTACCCGCGCGGGAACGCCTCTAACCACGACACCCTGTAAGCATTTGGGCGGGCCCACGCGAGGCCGCCCGCCGCCGCTGGCTTTGAACCAGGAGCCCCATGACCACCGCAATCATCATATTTGTGCTGCTCACCGTGGCAGGGCTGCTCATCCACCTGCTGTGCATGCGCATCCTGGCGTGGAGGGGCGTCACCATGCGGCGCACCAAGTTTGGCCTGGCGCTGCTGTTCGACACCGCAGACGAGGACGGCACGCCCGTGCGCATGCTCAACGTCAATGGTGCGTTCCAGAGCGTGGCCTATGCCACCGACGAGCTGTGGAGCGAGCTTGCATGCGAGTACCAGCGCGAGCAGGCACGTATCATCAGCGAGCTGCCCCGCCTTCGACGCGTGGCCGTTATTGGCGGAGGTGGGTTCTCGCTGCCCAAGTGGCTCGTGACGCACCTGGCGCCCGTGGCGGTGAGCGCGGTCGAGATTGACGAGAGGATCATCGAGATCGCGCGCGAGAGCTTTGGCCTGGAGAGGCTCGAGCGCGAGTACGCGGGAACGGGCAGGTTCGAGCTTGCATGTGACGACGGCTGGGCGTGGCTGAGGCGCGCCAGCGAGCCCCTTGACCTGGTGGTGAACGAGGCCTTTAGCGGTAGCAAGCCGCTGGGGCCGCTTGCGTGCGACGGGGGCGCGAGGGTCATCCACGATCACCTGAGCGAGGGCGGGGTGTACCTGGCCACGCTCAGGTTTCCCCTGGAGGGTCGCAAGAGCGCGAGCATGTACGAGACGGTCGAGGCGTTTGGCCGCGAGTTTGGCCATGTGTGGCTTGTGCCCGAGTTCCCCGGCGAGCCCACGCAGGCGGGCAACAACACCCTGGTTGCGTGCGACATCGACCTGGTTGAGGCCGGCTGTGCCCCCCTGGCGGGGTTCGAGCGTTAGAATGCGGCGGGCCCGCACCGTGCGCCGCGCATGGCGGCGGCCCGCAGCCCGCACGCCGCCGCTACTGCGTAAAGGTTGCCTGGCCGCCGAGCTCAACGAACTCCTGGAAGAGCACGGTGTGCTTCTCGTCCACGTTCTTGTCAACGTGGAAGTGGCCGTAGTACCAGCGCTTGAACGCGAGCCTCTGGTCGAGCTCGTCGAGAAAGTCGGTAAGGTAGTCGCGGTCGGGATTCTCCCAGCCACCTTTGGGCCACAGCGTCGCAGACAGCATCGATGTTGAGCAGGTGTGGGTAATCACGTAGTCTACCTGCCAGTTATTGGTATCGAGCGTCTCGAGGGCATGGTCGAGCTCAGCGTGGCTGGGCAGCTCCTGTGGCCACCAGT
Source organism: Parolsenella sp. (assembly GCF_982402205.1). NCBI lineage: Bacteria > Bacillati > Actinomycetota > Coriobacteriia > Coriobacteriales > Atopobiaceae > Parolsenella > Parolsenella sp. The sequence goes on from NZ_CEVYAT010000030.1 coordinate 5,782, forward strand.
CCGCGCCGGGAATGCGCCATTCCTTGTCGATGCTCGTGGCACCGCCAAGGGTAAAGATGGTCGTGCTATCAAAGTCGAAGACCTCGCCGCGGCAGAGGCGGCAAATGGGCGAGCCCGGCGAGAGGCGCTGGGTCATGCCACCGTGCCACTTCTCGCATGGACGGTCTTCCCAGTGGTCATAGCGCTCGTGGTTGCCATCGACGAACAGCACCGTGTAGGGGCGGCTCGACAGCCAGTTGATGTCCTCAACCTCGTCCATTGAGAAGCTCCAGGGATAGCCAAAGTCGCCCGCAACGATGAGGTAGTCGCCAGGGCCGGCGGCGTGCGTTGCGTCCCAATCCGAGAGCCTCGCCATCTCGGCCCCAGAGTGAATGTCTCCCGTTACAAAGACGGTCATGCTGCCTCCCCTGTTGCGATTGCGCGCCACGCAGCAAAACTGCGTGCCTTGCGCAGTTAATTATCACCACTTGGAGACAATAACTACCTGCGTTTGGCACGCACCCTTGGGCGGAGTAACAAATGTCGCAGAGCTGCCGCACGCCCTCGCCTACAGGTATGCGAGAAACGCCCGGGCGGCCAAGCTTAGGTCTACCTCGCGGCGGCGCACAAGGTACAGCACGCGGTGCGTGGGCTTCCTCAGGTGGCGAACGTCGAGCTCAAAGCCCGTGCGCTCCAGCGCCAGGCTCGGCAGCAGCGACACGCCCAGCCTCGCCTCGACCATGGCGAGGATGGCGGTAATGTTGCTCGTCTCGCAGTGGATACACGGACCCTTGAGCTCGCGCTGCAGCAGCGGCGCCGTCTCGGTGTCTGCGATGAAACGCTCGCCCAGCAGCTGCTCCACGGCAATGTCTGCCGGCTCGGGCGCAAAGTGGCCGCGCGGCGTCACCACCACGATCTCGTCCTTGTCGTACACGCTCGAGATGAAGCCCTGGTCCTCGAGCTTGTTGGGAATAAACGCCAGCTCAACGGCACCATTGAGCAGCAGGCGCTCGGCCTCGCCATAGGTGCACTCGTTGATACTCACCTCAACGCCGGGGTGCTCCGCCGAGAAGCGCCCCAGGGGGCCAGGCAATCTCATCGCCACCACGCTCGAGGGCGCCGCCATGCTCACGCAGCCATCGGTCAGCGAGCGCAGGCCCATCACGCGGCGGTCCAGCGCGTCGTAGGCATCGCACGCGGCACGGGCCTCGTCCAGCAGCCGCGCGCCATCGACCGAGAGCGCAAGCGCGGGCCCGTGGCGGTCGAACAGGCGCACGCCCCACTCCTGCTCGAGGCTCGCGACCGAGCGGCTGAGCGTCGACTGCGCCACGCCCAGCTCCTCGGCGGCACGTGAGATGCTACCCAGCCGCGCCGCCTCGGCAAACGCCCGGATCTTGCTCACACTTGCACCCATGCTCCCCCTCCCCTGGCGCCGCACCCAGCGCGGCGCGTTCCCACAATCTACCCATAGAAAGACTCCCCACCGCAGACGCATCTGCAGACGGGGAGCCAGGCTATGCGGGCGGCACCAGACGAGCTGACCGCCCATGCGGTGGGGCCACGGCCCAGGGGGGGGAGCCGCGGCCCCGAGGGGGCAAACGCTACAGGGCGCCCTTGATGACCTTCTCGCCCTCCTTCGTGATCACGTCCATGTTGTCGGGCGTCAGGTCGTGGATGTTGCGGGCCACGTCGCCGGTGACAACCAGCAGGTCGGCGAGCTTGCCGGCCTCGAGCGAGCCAAACTCGTCCTCGTGGTGGACCATCTTGGCGCCGTTGAGCGTGGCGGCCTTGATCGTCTCGAGCACGGAGATGCCCGCCTTGTCGACGAAGTCGTACATCTCGTCGATTGTCACGTAGCCGTACGGCGTCACGAACGAGAAGGAGTCGGAGCCAATGGTGAGCGTGACGCCCAGCTCGTTGGCGCGACGCAGGTTGGCATAGGTGCGCTGCAGCTCGCGCTCGATCACCGTGTCGCCGGGGAACTTGGCGTTGGCCTCGGACTCCTCGGGCGGGTAGGTGGCGTACCAGGTGGGCAGGAAACCAATGGTGGGCGTAAAGAAGGTGCCCTGCTCGGCCATGAGGTTCATGGTCTTGTCGTCGAGCTCAAAGCCGTGGATGAGCTGCTCGGCGCCAAAGCGCACGGAGTCGTAGGCGGCGCTCACCGAGTTGTACGAGTGGCTCCACAGCGGAATGCCCGTGAGCTTGCACTCGTCGGCAACGGCCTGGATCTCCTCGGTGCTCATGAGCTGACGGCGGCCGGAGTCCCAGCGCCAGATGCCGCCGCCCGTGGCCCAGATCTTGATGGCGTCGGGGTTCTCGCGCAGGCGCAGGCGCACGGCGTGGCGCAGCTCCCACGGGCCGTCTACCTGGTCGCCCCAGGGATGGCTGTCCTTGGAGACCTGCAGCGGCAGCTTGTGCGAGTCACCGTGACCGGCGGTGCGGCAGAAGCCCAGGCCAGTGGCGTAGATTCGCGGGCCCTTCATGACGCCCATGTTCACCAGGTCGCGGATGGCGATGCCGTTGCGGCCAATCTCGCAGACGGTGGTGAGGCCGTGGGTCAGGGCGTCGTAGGACTGCTTGACGGCGCAGGCCTGCTTCTGGGCGGGCGTCTCGATGACCCAGTCGTTGTCATCGTCGGTGAGGTTGCCCGAGAAGTGCAGGTGGGTGTCGATGAGGCCGGGCATCACGGTCTTGCCCGCGCAGTCCATGACCTCGTAGCCCGCCGGGATCTCGGTGCGAGGACCGGCGTAGGTAATCTTCTTGTCGTCAACGAGAACGAGGGAGTCGTCAACCGGTGCGGCACCGGTGCCGTCGACGAGCCTGCCACCTGCGAATGCGTACTTGCCCATGATCTGATCCTTTCGATTCAAAACCAAGCTGCACACACTTCTCGCGCGATTCTTGGCCGCGCGATCTTGCTTATTTGAACGTGCTTCTAGCTGCGGGTTATTGGCCGCTTTCGGTCGTCCACGGGGCCGAGCGCGGCTGTTCGCTGGCACCCGCTGGAGCGGTCATTGGCCGCCTGCCACCCGCAGGGACGAGCATTGGCCGTCTGCCACCCGCGGGGCCGGGCGCGTTACCCCTTGCTCGTCGCCTTGCGCCCACCCCCAAACAGCGCCAGGATGCCAAACCCCACGACAATCCAGACAATCGTGATGGCCCACTCGATGGGCGACAGGGCCGCCGGCGAGAAGGGCACCACCATGAGGACGATGATGGCGAGGCCTGCGACGATGGCGGCGGCGATGCCGGCCTTGCCGCCGTTCACCTTGTAGGGACGCGGCAGGTCGGGCTCGGTGCGGCGCAGCTTCCAGCAGGCGAAACCAGCCATGGTGCAGGCAAAGATGAAGCCGAGCGACGCCACGTTGGTGAGCGGCACGAGCATGTTGCGGCCCAGGAACGGGCCCACGAGGGTGAGCACGCTCATGACCACGACGGCCTTCTTGGGAACGCCGGACTTCTCGTCGATCCGAGCAAAGTCCTCAGGCAGCATGCCCTTGCGTCCCATGGCGAGCATGAGGCGACTCGACGCGCCAAAGAACGAGTTCATGGGGCCAAGCGGGCCCAGCGTGGCGATGACGAGCATCGCAACGTAGAAGAAGATGTTGATGCGCTCGAGCACCGCCAGCGCCGGCACGGAGCTGCGCACGAACTCGTGCCAGTCGACGATGGTGCCAAAGCTGTAGATGCACACGAGGTAGAATACGCCCGAGGCCAGAAGGGCAATGGCCGGAATGAGACCAAACTTCTTCCAGTTGATGCCCTCGGAGGCCTCCTCGGCCTGCTGGGGAATGGTGTCGAAGCCCGCGTAGAAGAACGGCGTCATGACGAGCACCGCAACGATGCCGCCCAGAAGGCTCGTGGCCTCGGTGGCGCTGCCGCCCGCGGCATCCGTGACCTGCGAGAACAGGGGCATGGCGTTGTCGGGCGAGCCGGTCATGAAGCTGATGACCATGGCAAGCACCATGCCCGCGAGCAGGGCCTTGGTGAGGAAGCTCGAGAGCTTGGCGGCCGCACCGGCGCCGCGCAGGTTGAGGAAGATCACGAGGGCCGCGAAGCCCAGGGCGATGACCGTGGGCCAGAGGTAGACGTCTGCGCCCAGGATCGTGTAGAGCTTGACGCTGCGCAGCCACGCGAGCGCGGGGAACTCCGCAAAGCGGTCCGTGAGCAGCGTCGATATGGCAATGGCCTCCCACGGACACAGCGGGGCGTTGCCCAGAAGCAGCATCCAGCCGGTGAAGAAGCCCATCTTGCGACCAAAGGTGCGGTCGACGTACTCGATGATGCCGCCCGAGATGGGAATGGCAGCCGTGAGCTCGCCAAAGCACATGCCAATGGGCACGAGCAGCAGCGCTCCCAGGGCAAACGCAATCATGGCCGGCACGGGGCCGCCGCCCAGCACCATCCAGTCGCCCACGAGCAGCACCCATCCGGTGCCAATGATTGCGCCAAAGCCAATGGTGAAGAAGTTGAACAGCGTCAGCTCCTTCTTCATCCCACCGCTCGACGCCTCCTTCTGAGCCATGTGGTCCTCCTCCTTCGCTCGATCTTTCGTCCTTCTCGCCCCCAAGGGGTCAATCCGTTCTTCACCAAGGATTGTTGGCTTTGGACGGCGTCGGCGCGGCGCGAGCGGCGGCCGTGGCGGCGCGAGTGGCGGCCGTGGCGGCGCGAGCGGTCTTGCGGCATCCGAGAGCGGGCGCAGTTTGCGGCGGCAAACATCGAGGCTGTCGATGGAACAGCGCCTAACTTTGCATAATCCGAGAAGCGCGCGGGGACACGACAGGGGTCTGCAGGCGCAGTCACGCCGGCAGCCAAAGCGCGTGCTCAACGCAGTTAATTACGGGGCAGCTAGGGCCATAACTGCCTGCGTTTGGCACGCACTCTTGAACAGCGGGGGGCAGCGCACGAACACGACGCGGCCCCACGCCGAACCACCGCACGCCGTGCCACGCTGGGACATTGACCTATGGGAGCTCGTCCCAACCGTTTACAAATAAGTGACACTTCGTCGCTTGTATTGTCACTCTTCTCGGCCGATAATTCATGACAGTTGATTGGCGCGCGGGGAATCGCGCCGCACTTACGGAGAGGAAGCGCATGGGACCCTCAAAGGTCTACTTCTGCAACCTGCACACCCACATGGGCGACGGTCTGCCCTGCAAGCTCAAGCGCCTCATCAAGAAGGCCGGCATTGGCCAGATCGACTTCGAGAACAAGTTTGTGGCCATCAAGATGCACCTGGGCGAGCCGGGTAACCTCAGCTACCTGCGCCCCAACTACGCCCGCGCCGTCGTCGACGTGGTGCGCGAGCTGGGCGGCAAGCCCTTCATCACCGACTGCAACACGCTCTACGTGGGCGGCCGCAAGAACGCGCTCGACCACCTCGACAGCGCCTATGCCAACGGCTTCAACCCGTTCCAGACCGGTTGCCACACCATCATCGCCGATGGCCTCAAGGGCCTCGACGAGGTCGAGGTGCCCGTTGAGGGCGGCGAGTACGTCAAGAGCGCCAAGATCGGCCGTGCCCTCATGGACGCCGACATCGTGATCAGCCTCACCCACTTCAAGGGCCACGAGCAGGCGGGCTTTGGCGGCGCCATGAAGAACATCGGCATGGGCGGCGGTTCGCGCGCGGGCAAGATGGAGCAGCACGCGGCCGGCAAGCCCAGCGTCAATGCCAGCAAGTGCATCGGCTGCCAGCAGTGCACCAGGATCTGCGCGCACGACGGCTTCTCGTTTGACGATGTGCGCGAGCACGAGTTTGCCAACGGCAAGACCCGCGAGGTCCACGTGGCCACGATCGACCACGACAAGTGCGTGGGCTGCGGCCGCTGCATCGCCGTGTGCAACCAGGACGCCATCACGCCGGACTACGACCAGGCCGTCGAGGTGCTCAACTACAAGATCGCCGAGTACACCAAGGCCGTGGTCGACGGTCGCCCGAGCTTCCACATCAGCCTCGCCATCGACGTGAGCCCCAACTGCGACTGCCACGACGAGAACGACAAGCCCATCGTGGGCGACATCGGCTTCTTCGCAAGCTTTGACCCGGTAGCGCTTGACCAGGCCTGCATCGACGCCGTCATGGCGCAGCCGGCGCTGCCCGACACCGAGTACACCCACATGCACGACAAGCTCGAGGCAGAAGGCGAGCTCGACGAGGACCACGCTCACGACAAGTTCTACGTGACGCACCCCGACACCGACTGGAAGAGCTGCATCGAGCACGCCGAGAAGATTGGCCTGGGCACGCACGAATACGAGCTCATCGAGGTCAAGTAGCTGCGGCCGGCTTTTGAGCCCCACATCGCTGCAAACAGCAGGGCCCCCGCCGACTATTCAATGGCGGGAGGCCCCCTTTTGCGTCTTGCATAGTAGGCGCAACAGTAGTGTTTTCGTTTTCTTGAGGCTAGATAGCTCCACGCCAGATAGAGACTCTGGTGGCAACTACAAACGCTGGTTAGCGAAGCCCCATTTACAGGTCTATGCGTTCCCCTATTATTTAGCCTCAATATATCGCAATTACTTTCCCGAGACCCCTGCTCCAGACGGCCTCGTGACCCACGCCATGGCCGCGAGCGGCGCGATTGCCACCACAGCAAGCACCAGGTAAGCTTCGCGCGTGCCCGCCATCGTCGCCACGGCCATGTCTGCGGCGCCAAGCTGCGCGGCCGCCACGATCACAGACGACATGCTCGTGCCAATGGCGCCGCTCAGCTGCTGCAGCGTGTTGACCACGGCGTTGCCGTCGGCCTTGGTTGCCGCCGACAGGAAGGACAGCGACTCGGTGAGCGAGTTGCCCACCATAAGGCTCTGGCCAAAGGCAAAGCAGACGTAGCAGCAGGTGGCGGGCAGTGTCTCGAGGTGAGCAGAGAGCGCGGCAAAGAGCACGACGCCCACCAGGGCGCACGTGGCGCCAATTAGGATGGGGCGGCGCGGCCCCACGCGTTCGAGGATCTGCCCAGACCGCGGCACCATGCAGGCGCCCACCACGCAGCCCGGCAGAAGGATCGAGCCGGCCTCGGTTTCGCCGGCACCCATCACGAGCTGGGCATAGTTGGGAATAAGAAACGACAGGCCCAGCACCACGAACTGCAGGCACACGATGGCAACGACGCCCGTCACAAACCCGCGCTCGGCAAAGACCGACAGAGCCAAGGCAAAAGGCGCACGCTCGGCACATGCCAGGCGTGCGCCCTTGCTATTTGCTCGCCCTCCAGAGGAGGTACGAGTAGACGTAGGCGCCGATTGCCCCCGCAATCGTAAGCCCCACGGCGAGCACGAACCACAGCACACCACCGCCCATGAGGGCCGCGAGCACAAAGGCAAGCCCGCTCACGATGAGCACTACGCCGCCAAAGCGCTGCGTGCGGCGCCAGTTGCTCTCGTCATCGAGCGCCCAGGGGGTCCTGAAGCCAAAGGTGTAGTTGTCCCTCACGCGCGGCAGGTAGTTACCCAGCACCACGAACAGCACGCCAACCATGAGGGGAACAACGAGGCCAAAGGAGTCTCCGGAGACCAGGCCAAAGGCAACGAGCTCGGGGGCCCACGTCATCGCCATCATCATCAGCGTGAACAGCACCACAAACAGCTGGTACACCTTGCCCGAGCGCTCGTAGTTGTGACCCTTGGGGTCAATGCGCGGCACAAGGTAGAACAGCGCGAGAAGCGCCAGCGGCAAAACGTCGAGCAGCAGCGCCTGCCACTTGGCGCCCCAGCCGTCCACCTCGCCCGACACCCCAAAGTGGAGGGGCACCGCATCGGGCAGCTGCGGCAGCAGCGCCAGATGAGCCGCGAGGCTCGCAACGCATAGGACGATGAGGGCAACCCAGCAGCGCACGCTTACCGGGCTCACTCGATTGTTATTCATGAGAGGGCTCCTCCCCCTTTGAGCTGTCATACTCGGCCGCCACGGCAAACCCCATGAACCAACCGATAAGGTCCTGCATGACCGTGGTGTTGAGGCTGTAGACGATGTTTTGCCCATGACGCTCGTCGCTCACGAGTCCCGCGGCGCGCAGCGTTGCCAGATGGTGGCTGATCGAGGGCTTGGTCATGTCAAAGTGCTCGGCCAGCTCGCCCGCCGTCATGTCTCGCTCGCGCAAAAGCTCGAGGATACGCCTGCGCGTGGGGTCCGCGAGCGCCTTGAACCTTCTCCCGCCACGGCCACCTCCTTAGAACAGAACCAGTTAGTTAGGCGTTTATCAAACTATCGAATAGTACTATCATGACGCGGAGCCTGTCAAGACCAAGCCTTAGATTCTCGGGATGAGGGCGAGAGGCGCGGCACCA
>NZ_CEVYAT010000031.1:0-14029 GCF_982402205.1 Parolsenella sp.
GGCCCCTTTGTCACACGCGCCGCTCACTCCCCAAATTCTGCACCCGCACGAGCCCGTCACAACTTAAGCGGGTAAGTGTGCCAATCTATAAGGTCGCGAACGCGCGCGACGCCAGGCAGCAACTAAGGAGGGCACATGTATCTTGAGGGCATCGACTCCCCCGCCGACGTGCGGGCGCTGCCCCGCGAGGCCATGCCCGTCCTCTGCGCCGAGATTCGCCGCGCCATCATCGACAGCTGCGCCAAGGTCGGTGGCCATCTCGGCCCCAACCTCGGCATCGTCGAGCTCACGGTGGCGCTCCACCGCGTGTTCGACTCCCCCACTGACAAGCTCGTCTTCGACGTCTCGCACCAGACCTACGCCCACAAGATGCTCACCGGCCGCGCGTGGAACTACCTCGACCCCAAGCGCATGGGCACCCTCTCGGGCTTCGCGAGCCCGGTCGAGAGCGAGCACGACCACTTCTCGATGGGCCACACCTCCACCTCGGTGAGCCTCGAGGTGGGCCTCGCCCGCGCCCGCGACCTCGCCGGCCAGAGCCACGACGTCGTTGCCGTGATTGGCGACGGGTCGCTCTCGGGCGGTCTCGCCTTCGAGGGCCTCGACGATGCGGCGACGCTCGCCAGCGGCCTCGTCATCGTGGTGAACGACAACGAGTGGTCGATCTGTCCCAACCATGGCGGCCTGTACGCGAGCCTCGCCCACCTGCGCGAGACGGGCGGCACCGCGACCGACAACCCCTTCCGCGCGCTGGGCCTCGACTACCGCTATGTCGAGAACGGCAACGACGAGGCTGCCGTCGAGGCGGCATTGCGGCAGGTAAAGGGCTGCGTGCACCCCATCGTGGTGCACGTGCACACCCGCAAGGGCCTGGGCTTTGCGCCCGCCGAGGCCAACGAGGAGAGCTGGCACCACGTGGGTCCCTTTAACCCCGAGACGGGCGCCAAGCTGGGCGGTGGGCGCGCAAGCGGCGGCATCGTCGAGGCGCCGCCCGCCACCTACGCCGACCTCACGGGCGAGTACCTGCTGGGCCGCATGCACACCGACCGCGACCTCGTTGCCGTCTCGAGCGCCACGCCCTACATGATGGGCTTCACGGCAGACCGCCGCGAGGCCGCTGGCCAGCAGTTTGTTGACGTTGGCATTGCCGAGGAGCACGCGGCGACGCTCTGCGCGGGCCTCGCCGCTGGCGGCGCGCACCCCGTCTGGGGCGTCTACGGCACGTTTCTGCAACGCGCCTACGACCAGCTGTGGCACGACATCTGCCTCAATGCCTCGTCCGCCACGATTCTCGTGTTTGGCTCGAGCGCCTTTGGCACGACCGATGCCACTCACCTGGGCTTTTATGACATCGCGATGCTGGGCGACATGCCAGGCCTCACCTATCTCGCGCCCACCTGTCGCGAGGAGTACCTCGCCATGCTCGACTGGGCCTGCGACTACGAGGGCAGCCCGGTCGCCATTCGCGTGCCGGGCGCGGGCGTCGTGAGCCGCGCCGACGTTGCGCTGCCGATCAACGGCTTTGCCGCCGCCGAGCCCGAGATCGTGCGCGAGGGGTCAGGAGAGGTGGCGCTTCTCGCCCTCGGTGCCACGATGCCGCTGGGTCAGCAGGTGGTCGAGCGCCTTGCCGCCACGGGCATCGACGTCACCCTGGTGAACCCGCGCTACGCCTGCGGGATCGACCGCGACTGGGTGGTGCGCCTGGGACGCACCGCGCGCCTCGTCGCGACGCTCGAGGACGGCGTGCTCGACGGCGGGTTTGGCAGCCGCATCGCCTGCCTACTGGGTGCAGACGGCACGCGCGTGCGCTGCTTTGGCCTGCCCCATGGCTTCCCCGACCGCTACGAACCCGCGGAGCTTCTTGCCGCATGCGGCATGACCTGCGATAACATCGTGAGAGAGATTACCGAGCTACTAGAGGGATAGCCCATGCGCGCCAGCGACCTTGAACACGTGCCGTTCTACTCCACCACCTTCGAGGTTGCCGCGGTCGATGGCGCCGACGCGCTCTGGGGTCTCATCCAGTGCGTCCGCGGCTGGATATGCCGCAAGTGGCCCGAGGTCCCGCGAGACATCGAGCGCTGGAGCAGGTTCAAGGTGGGCACGCGCGCCGAGCTCGACGTGCCAGGCGTGGCCTTTGAGTCGGCCCTCGTTCAGCGCGAGGACGGCAGCGTGAGCTGGGCGGGCACCATTCGCGAGACCTTTCGCGAGGGCGAGTGCGCCCCGCGCGAGTGGCGCACCTCGGTTGGCTTTGCGGCGCGCGAGGGCCTCGCGAGCGGCACCGTCTCCGTCGCCGTCTCGTACGCTGACTATTCCGGGTTTCTCGGCCCCATCCTGGACGAACCGCAGGCAAGCGTGCCGGGACTCGTGAGGGGCATCGTCGAGTGCGCCTGGCTCGAGGCCACGACGTCGGGGCTGCCCGCGTCGCTGCACGCGATTGGCCTTGGGGCCGGCGACTTTGATGCGTTCTGGCGGTTTGCGAGCAAGCCGGGGCGCACGACGCCGGCCGTTCTCGTGAGCCCCAAGTTCGATGGGACCGTGGTGCGCCACGCGCTCGACGTTCGGGCGTTCGCCGCCATGCTGGGCACGAGCGCTCGCGTCTATTACTCCATTGACCAGGACTTTTGCGCCGAGATGGACGCAGGGCTTCCCAACCTCGACCTGCGCTGCGACGGAGGCACAGTGCGCGTCTACGCTCCCCTGCCACGCTTTGAGCGCCCGGATGACGCAAGGCGGCACCGCTTCTTCTCGTTTGCCCGCGCGCAGGAGCTGGGCGAGGAGCAGCTGCTGGCCATTCTCCACCGGGCGCTGGCCCAGCAGCCCGTGCGCACGGGTCAGCCTCTAGGCATTGCCGAGATTCGCAGCGAGCTGCGCGCGACGCGCGTGATACGTGAGGCCCGGCGCGTCGAGACCCTGAGCAAGGCGGACGCCCAGCGTCAGATCGATGAGGCGCTCGACCTGTCGCTGCAGCTCGAGGAGGAGAATCGACAGCTCACGGCACAGCTCAGCAGCTCGTGGACGCTGGGGACGAACGGCGGTGCTGGGGCGGGCGAGACCGTTGAGCTACCCAGCTGGCCCAAGACCCCCGAGGCCGTGGGGCAGCTCATGGTGGATGCGTATCCCGAGAGACTCGACTTTACCGAACGCGGCTGGAAGTCTCTTCGCAAGGAATGCAAAGCGAGCACCGAGCTGGTCTGGAACGCCCTGCGCGACCTCGCGTGCGTGGCGCACGGGCTGTACGCGAGCGGCGCGCGCGACATCGAGGGCGCGTTCCGCGCGCGGTCGACCTTCGAGTTTGCGTCCAACGCCGGGATGATGACGCGTAAGGACCCCGGGCTCATGACCCAGTACCGCGATGTCTACCAGGGTCGCGAGCTCAACTGCGAGGCGCACGTCGGCAAGGGCAATGGCCACAGCAAGGACCGAGGCGACATCCGCGTCTACTTTGCATTCGACCGCACGAGCGGCAAGATCGTCGTCTCGAGCTGCGGCCCGCACCTCGACAACTACTCGACCCGCAAGATTCACTAGGCTGCGGGCTCAAGGCCCATCGGGATCAGAGCGCGTAGACTAGCAACGTCGCGGGTGGGCGGCCAGGCGGTTTGCCCACCCGCGACCATCATGGGAGCACGCACGAGGAGCAGTCTTGGAAGTCGTCTTCATCAAGGTCGGGGCGTTCGTCAGCATCATCGTCGCCGGCTACATCGCCGGCCGCACGGGCAAGCTTGGCCGAGGTACCGGCAACGTCCTGTCGAAGATCGTCTTCAACCTCACCCTCCCCTGTGCGGTCATCCACGCCTTTGGCGCGGCCGAGTTCACGCCCGACCTCCTCTGGCTCATCCTCGTCTCTCTCGTGTTTAACTTCGTGGCCTACTTTGCGATGCTCGCCCTCACCCCGCGCAGCGAGCGGGCCAACCGCGTCTTCTACCTCTGCAACATAAGCGGCTACAACCTGGGCTGCTTCGCACTGCCGTTTGTCCAGGCCTTCTTCCCGGCCTCTCAGGCGGTTGCCGTCTGTCTCTTCGACGCCGGCAACTCGCTCATGATGAGCGGCGGAACCTATGCCCTCACCAGCGTCATCGCCGGCGAGGAGAAGCCCGAGCACCCCATGCGCCTCGTGGCCAAGCGCCTCTTCTCCTCCGTCACCATCGACGCCTACCTCGTGCTGGTGGCGCTGGCCCTGCTGGGCATCCCCGTTCCCGGCGCGATCGTGCAGTTCACCGAGCCCATGGCGAACGCCAACGCGTTTCTCGCGATGTTCATGCTTGGCCTCGTGACCAACCTGCACGTCGACGCCCAGAAGGTTGGCAGGCTCGTTCGCCTGCTTGGCGCCCGCTTGGTCTGCAACGTTGCCTTTACGGTAACCACGCTGGCGTTTTTGCCGTTTGCCTCCGCCGTGAAGATCATTGTCTGCATGGCGATCTGGGCACCCATTGGCGCCATGGGGCCCGTCTTCACGATGTGGTGCCAGGGCGACCACGGCCTGGCGGGGTTTGCCAACGCTATCAGCGTGATCGTCGCGGTGGTCGTGATGACGGGAATCGTAATCGCCAGCGGCGTGATGGGATAGGCGCAGGGCCACGTGGGGCGATACCTGCTGCGCGAACGGGCTCGCGGCCATCCGCGCAGCAAGCCGAATGGCCATGGGCTACGCAGCCAAACTCTCACGGGCCACGCAACAAGTCAAATAGGCAGGGGACGCACATGCAAGCATCAGCTTGCTGCGCAATCGAGTTAACAATCTCCCCGCCCAGCTTGCCTGCAGACAGTTGGCCCCAATGGCACCGTCACGGCCACCCCGAGCAGTTCGTACTGACGAAACTGTCAGTGTAAACGGTTGCACGTGCGATGGCGGCTAATTAGCAGACAGGCCGTGCAAGTCCCAGAGCCCTCCGCGGTCCTGTCGAGCCACATTCGAAGCACCAGCAACCGTCATTTTGTACGAATCTCGGACCAAATGGCGGTCGATGCGGTCCCAAGCGCTGCATCGACCGCACGTGTAACCGGTTTCACTGACAGTCCAGGGCGCACAAACATGTTCGGATGGACCAAACTGTCAGTGAAACCGGTTTCCGGTGCACCGACCCCGATTTAGCGGACAGCCCAAACGCTCACGCACACCTTTAGGGGACAGCCCAGAAAGCCCTGGCGGTCCTATGCGCCCCCATTTAGTACGACTTCCGTACTAAATGGGGGGCCAGCCACCTCCTGGCGCCCCACCCACTGCACCAGAAACCGGTTACAGTGACAAATCCAGACGCACGAATCCCTCGGAACCCATAAGGCGCTCGTTCAAGCCCGTGAACCCACCGTTCACACATCAATTGTTAACTCATATCGCCCCGCTAGACATAACGAGACCGTTGCGTTCAATCAGCGAAAGGGGCATGACATGTTTGACATCAACGGCAAGACAGCGGTGATCACGGGCGGTACCTCGGGCATTGGCCTGGCCACCGCCGAGGCCTTCCTCAAAAAGGGCGCCAAGGTCGTCATCGCCGGCCGCAACGCCCAGCGTGGCGCCGACGCCGAGGCCCAGCTCAAGCGGGTAGCACCCGGCATCGTCTTCCGCCAGACCGACACCAGCGATGAGGACGACGTCAAGGCGCTCATCGACATCAACCTCACGGGCGTGTTCTACGGCATCAAGTACGCGGCGCTGCAGATGGAGAAGCAGGGCAACGGCGGCGCCATCGTGAGCACCTCGTCCATCGAGGGCTGTGTGGGCGACCCGATGTTGCCGCACTACAACGCGGCCAAGGGTGGCGTCAACCTGCTCACGAAGTCGAGTGCGCTGGCGCTCGCCAAGTACGGCATCCGCGTGAACACCGTGAACCCCAGCTACATCGAGACGGGCATGGTCAACGAGGCCACCATGGGCAAGGAGGGCATTGAGCACCTCAAGAGCCTGTACCCGCTGGGACGCCTCGGCCGCTCCGAGGAGATTGCCCACGGCGTCGTCTTCCTGGTTGAGAACGAGTTCACCACGGGTCGCAACCTCTACATCGACGGCGGCTACACCGCGCAGTAGATGCGCGACCATACCTAGAGGCACGCGGGGCTCGGCGACCTGCCGGGCCCTTTCTTATCGTTATTCTTCGATGACCCTCAGCAGGGGCTCGCCAGACCAGATCTCGGCCCCAGGTTCTGCCGCCAGCTCCACCGCCGCCATGTCCGCCGAGTTCGTAACCGTGACGACCACGCAGTCGGAATGACCCGCGGCGGCAACGGCCTCGCGGTCAAAGCGCACGAGCGCCTGACCCGCCTCTACGCGCTGCCCTTGGCGAACCAGCAGCTCAAAGCCCTTGCCGCCCATCTCGACGGTGTCAACGCCAATGTGCACGAGCACCTCGACGTCCCCCGTTGAGATGCCAACGGCATGCGGCATCGCGGCGCCAACCACCCCGGCAGCGGGCGCGCAGACCACTCCCTCGTCGGGCCAGACGCAACAGCCCGCGCCCAGCATGCCCACAGAAAAGACCGGGTCAGGCACATCGGCCAGGGCCGCGACCAGCCCATCGGCCGGAGATAGAAGCCAAACGGCACGCGCGACGTCCACGTCCTCAAGACGATCCATCCAGACTCCCTTCCGGTAAAACTGCAGCCACTATTGCTGCTAAATTTTTCGTAAGATTATGCAGCAAACGAGGAGCGTCCATGCCATCAATCAAGCCCGTTTCGGATCTTCGCAGCTACAACGAGGTGCTGAGTGACGTAGCCGAGGGAACCCCCGTTTTTCTCACGCGCAATGGCCGAGGCAGCTACGTGATCATGGACATGCGCGACTATGATCGCATGCAGGCCGAGCTCAAGCTCGCGGAGCAACTTGAGGCCGGTCGTCACTCTGGCGAGAAGGACGGCTGGGTCTCCCAAGACAACCTCATCGCGCGCTTCGCCAGCAAGGCAAGCGAAGGCGCGTCCCACGCCTAGCGGCATCCGCTACTCTTCCCTCGCTCGAGACGACCTCGATGACCTCTGGGGCTGCATCGCCGAGGACCTCGCCTCGCCCAACGCGGCGAACAAGACGGTCAAAGCCATACTCAAGCGAGTCGCGCTCCTTGCCACCTTCCCCGATTCGGGCACGCCCCTTTCGTCCGTCGCGGCATACGTTGGCGGCACCAATAGGTTCGTTCGCTCGGGAAGCTATCTCATCTTCTACCGCCATGAAGGCGCCATCTACATCGACCGCGTTCTCAACTCGAGGCAAAACTGGCTTCGCGCCCTGTTCGGCGAGTAGGCTTGGCCCCTCACCCGTCCCGTTTGCCGCAAAACTACCAGACGCTCAAACCCCCAGCCACGCAAAAGGGGCCGCCCAGAGGGACGGCCCCCATAAACGCAAGCTATAAAATCCCAGCTAGCCCATCACGATTGAATCGAGGTGCAGCGGCATGCCCGTCGTGTGCGCAGAGACCTCGCTGGCCAGGTAGAGGGCCGCGAAGGCAACCTCCTCGGGCTGGCAGTAGCGCTTGTCGAGCGCGGTGCCGGCAAAGATCTTCTCGGCCTCCTCGTGGCTCATCGTGTCGCCAAACGTGTCGAACTCGATGCGGCGCATCATGTCGGTGTCGACCGGACCCGGGCAGATGTAGTTGACGTGCACGCCCGCGGCGCCCACCTCGTTGGCCACGCACTTGGTGAGGCCGGCCACCGCATACTTGCTCGAGCAATAGGTGCTCATCGTCGCGGCCGGGGTGTAGGAACCGGCCGAGGCAATGACCACGATCGAGCCCGACTGCTGCTTGAGCATGTAGGGCACGGCGTACTTCATGACATACATCGGACTAAAGACGTTGAGCGCGTAGACCTTGTTGACCTCGTCCATGTCAACGTCCTGGATGGGCACGCACTTGCCCTCGTAGCCGGCGTTGGGAATGGCGACGTCAACGGTGCCAAAGTACTCGGCCGCGCCCTCGACAAAGGCCTTGACCTGGTCTTCCTTAGTGGCGTCGACCACAAATCCCTTCACGTGGTCCTCGTCGAGGCCCAGCGTGGGGATAAGGGCGTCGAGCTTCTCCTGGCGCGTGGACGAGATGGCGAGCTTGGCGCCCTCGGACGCGAACGCGCGGGTGATGGCCGAGCCAATGCCGCCCGTGGCGCCGGTGATGAGAACGACCTTGTCCTTGAGCTTCAGATCCATGTTTCCTCCTCCATGGGTTGCGCCCGCAGCCGCGCCCCCGCGCCTACGGGCCTGCCTCGCGCTCGATGGCGCGCATCACTGTTTTAACCATTTCTTTAGTCCTTAATATCAGAAGTTGAAGCGTTATCGATAAATGGTGATAACGAGTAGCATGGGCGGCAGAAGAGGCGCAACCAAGGAGGGGCCATGCACGTCGTCGAGCACGTGATCGAGTCCGAGAAGGGCCGCATCGTGGGTGACCTCGCCCTGCCAGACTTCGCGGTCGAGACGAACGAGGCAGCGGCGTCAACGGTGGCCGAGAAGAGCGGGACGGCGGGTACGTCGACCCCTACGCGCAGATTGGCGCCTACAAGCGACCTGTGCTCATCACCCATAGAACGGCCGACGAGCTGGTAGACCCACGCTACCCGCAGAGGGCGGCCGCGATCTACGACCACGCTGATCTGCACCTCATCGACGGTGCCAGCCATG
Source organism: Parolsenella sp. (assembly GCF_982402205.1). Taxonomy (NCBI): domain Bacteria; kingdom Bacillati; phylum Actinomycetota; class Coriobacteriia; order Coriobacteriales; family Atopobiaceae; genus Parolsenella; species Parolsenella sp. The sequence goes on from NZ_CEVYAT010000031.1 coordinate 8,606, forward strand.
GCTTCCACGGTGCCGCGCTCAAGGAGGCCGCCGGCTACCTGGTCAGCTACCTCGCGAGGGAGAGGGCATAGGAAGCCCAGCGGGAGCTAGGCTTTCGCATCTCGCAGCGCCCGGCATGGCTCGCGCACCACCATGCCGGGGTGGGCGTCTCTGGCGCGCTTTCGCTCCGCAGCCTTCGCGCGACCAGCCCAAACAGATATCGCCGGCGCCCCTCACTGCCTTCGCGCGCCGCCCTTAGTGCTTGAACAACTTGGCCATGAGGTCGGCGTTGAGCTTGAGACGCGCGGCCTTCTCGGCATCGTCCTTGGCCCAGGCGCCGGGCATGCCGCGCAGCACGTCGCCCTTGCCGCAGCCCGCCGGCAGCTCGGCCAGCGGCACGTCCATGAAGCGCGTGCCATCGACCTCGAGCACCGCGATGTTGCCCTCGATGCGGTCGATAATTGCCTGCATGTCTCCTCCTCGCTTCTCGCGCACCACGCCGGCGCCCACAGGCACCCTACGGGTTGCACCTCTTGCACGGGGTATACCCCTGCGACTCCGCCTCGGAGCGCGGCATCGCCACGAGGCCGCTCGAGTTGTTCAGGCTCGAGCAGCCCTTGCGATGGTAGCGCTTGCCCTTGCCCGAGGCCGTCACGTACACCACGTCGCCCACCTGCTCGTCGCCGCTCACGCTCTGGCCACCGCCAGCCGCCGCGCCCGACGACTCGCCCGAGCCGCTCGAACCGCCACTGGAGCCGCCTCCCGAGCCGGCGCCAGAGCCGCGCCCGATGGAGCGGCCGCTCTTGCCCGCGTCCTGGCTCGCCGCCTCGACGCTGCCCTCTCGCTCACTCGTGACACTCACCGTAGTGCCATCCGAGACGGCCGTGACGGTGCCGTTGACGCGCGTGCCGTACACGTGCGTGCCTACGCCCGCGAGCGCGTCGAGCACCACCTGGGTAGGGTGGCCGTAGTTGTTCTGGCCATAGGAGATGACGGCCGCGCTTGGGGTCAGCTTGCTCGCGAGCTCGGTGTCCATGCCCGAAGCGCTGCCGTGGTGGGCCACCTTGAGCACGTCAACATGGCCTGCCCCGCACAGCTTCTGGGCCTCGGCCGGGGCGTCGCCCGTAAAGAGGAACGTGCTGTTGCCGTAGGTCACCTTGATGATGGCCGAGTAGGCGTTGTCCTCGGAATAGCTCGCGCCCTGCTCGGGCCACAGGAGCTCGGCGGTATAGTTCTCCCCGCTCGCGACGGTGCGGCCGGCATAGCACGGCTCAATCGACAGACCCTTGTCGGCAATGGCCGTAAGGAAGCGCGTGTAGGTCTTGGTCGAGCTGTTGACCTCGGGCGCCCAGACGCTGCGCACGTCCATGGTCGAGATGATCGTGTCGAGCCCACCGATGTGGTCGGCGTCAGGATGGGTGGCCACGAGCCAGTCGATCGTGTTGCGTCCATCGGCCGCAAGCTGGGACTTTACCGTACCGGCCTCGCCCGTGGGCGTGTCGATGAGCATGGTTTTGCCGTCGGGAAACTCGATGATGCTCGCGTCTCCCTGGCCCACGTCAACGAAGCGCACGACGAGGTTGTCGAGCGCGGTCGTGGCCGCGGGGGCCTCGGTCGTTGCGGGGGCCGTGGTCGCTGCGGCAGTCGAGGCTGCGGCGGTGGCGACCGCCGGGGCCGTCTGCTGCTGCGGGGACTTGCTGGGCGCGAGCGACCCCATGAGCAGCAGCGACACGAAGGCGCATGCGACGCCCGCGAGCACCTGCCGCACGACGGGAGGCCACGAGCCCACGCGCCTCACTAACTTGGAGTCGGGCGCCTGCTGGGCAAGCTTGCGCCAGCAGTAACGGACAAGGAACCACAGGCCCACGCCCGCGACGATGCACGCCACGAAGGCCAGCGCGTAAATGGCCAGGCACAGCAGCACGAATGCCGCGCAGTACCACAGGCAGCCCCGCTTCTTGTGAACGACGGCGATCTTCTTGCCCATACGCACTCCCCTGTTCGGGCGAACCTGTCACTTGCTCCAGCATAGCCCTCCGCGATCCTTGCACTTTAGCGGAGAGCTATGATGGGCGGAGCGTGGGCAACGCATCACAGCGCACGGCCAAGAATCAAAAGCAGGATGCCGTAGATGATTCCGGCCAGCACCGCCTTAAGCAGGGCTCGGGCCAGTAGGCTGCGCATCGGCTCAATCTCGGTATGCCCCGCCGCTTTGGCACGGTGCCTGTCCAAGAGGTCGATTCCCAAATCGACAAGCAAGGTGCACAGGGTCACAAGAAATATCCTGGTAAGCAGTACTGTCATGACGCGTCACGGCCTTCGGCTCGGTCCTTTTGACTTGTCCCGATTCATCTGGGCATCCCGAATGTATCGCTCAACGCGGACATTAATCCAAAGGCAAGGTTGGCCCGGCCAGCCACGCTTTTGTCGCGCACCAGGGCGCACTCTGAGGCCATTAGCAGCCCGCATGGTCACAAAACTGGAGACGCCATGAACGACAGGGGCCCGCAGAAGGAGATCGAGTAGCTAACCGACGAGTGCTCGACGGCCGTTTTGCAGGGCGACGGCTCGACCAGAACTTAGGGGCATCAACCTGCGTAGGCGCTCTGGAAGCGAGCACGCATTTGCCCTATGAGCCCAAGTGCCCCAAGCGGAGCAGGCCACCGAGCCGTTGAGCGCGGAAACAGCATCGAGACACGAAAAAGGCCATCGACTAAGTCGATGGCCTTGAACATTTGGTCGCGGGGGCAGGATTTGAACCTACGACCTTCGGGTTATGAGCCCGACGAGCTACCAGACTGCTCCACCCCGCACTGTGTAAGTGCGCGCTTGCGCAAAAAAGAAATATACGCGCCCTTCCCCACCGCGTCAACAATGTGAAGACATCTCCACAATTTGCTCGTCCAACAGAGGCAGCGGCGCGTCGAGCGGCAAAGCCGACGATACGCTAATCAGCTTTTTCGTGCTTAAAACGGGGCAGACCAAGTAGAAGGGGCGACCACCACGGTAAAACCCCAGTTGGTAGAAGCCCATTTGGCAGCCCTACCCGGCTAACCGCCAAACAAGCACGAAGAAGTTGATTAGCCCCAGCGGGATCAGCGCCCGCCCAGCAAGCAATCCCGGCCCTCGTAAAGCGCGCAGGCCGTCCGGCACTCGTCCCGCAGACGCTCGACGTGGCGGTCACTCACCCGCAACGCGTTGATCAACTTTTTCGCGCTTGTATGTCGCCAGCTTGAGTAGAGCGGCATAGCGCCCCCTGCAAAGCTGCTGGTAGAAAGGCCGGTGGCATCCTGCATACCTGCCCAGTCGCTAAACAAGCAAGAATAAGTTGATTAGCCCCTCAGCGAAACCGCCGAGTGTGCATGGCTCCAGCGGCCAACGCGGACGCAAGCTGATCAGCCTATGTACACCAACTTGGCGACAGCTCGAGTAGAGCAACGCAATGCCCCCACAAAATCGCAGGTAGAAAGGGTGGCAGATACCAGGCTACTCACCCATACCCAGCCATGGTGTACAGAAGTCGATTAGGGTTCCTCCAAACGGTCGGTCCGCCCCACGGCGCGGCAATCTTAGCCGCACGCCCACCGCGGCCGCCCGGCAGTCAGCAGCTCCACAGACCGCACTCGCACACCCACCGCGGCCGCACACGGCGCGGCAGCCTCGCCGGCCGCCCCCCCGCCCAACAAAATAGGCGACGCGGGTCTCCCCGCGCCGCCCTCGCGCACCTACTTGTTCTCGATGCTGCCGATGTTCTTGAGCTCAATCGAGATCAAACCGTTTTCCTCGGTCGAGAACTGGATGAACTCGGGGTCGTCGCCGTACTCGGCCGGGAACGACACCTCGATGCCCGTGTCGGTCACGATGCGGTGGCACCGCACGCGCTTCTGCGCCACGGCCCTGCGGTCGACCGCCACGTTCTCGGGCAGGTGGCGCACCTCGGCCTCGGTCTCGAACGCCTTGCGCGCGGGCTCGGAATCCTCGAACACCTTCTCGGCCAGCCCGTCGCGCGAGAAGCTGTCGCACTCGTCGACCTGTTCGGCCACGAACGCCTTGGCCTTCGACAGTGCGAGCGCCGCGTTGGCGCCGTGCTCCTCGGCCACCTTCTCGACGATCTCGGTCACACAGTCGATCGTCTCGCGCGCGCTCGCCTCGCTCGTGCACTGCAAGAGGCCCTCGGGCAGCACGAGCGTCTCCTGCCCGTCGATCGTGCGCGGCTTGTCCACGTAGGAAATCTCGAGGTTATCGGCACGCACGACCGCCCAGCTCGCGAGCTTCTGCGTCGCCGCCGGCAGCACGCCATAGCGCCTCACGATGTCGCAGCTCACCATCGTGCCCGCCTGGCTCACCTCATGCACAAACGCCTTCTTGCCCTCGAGCAGGAAAAGCCCCAGGTAGCGCACGTCCTCGCCATCCATGAAGTCGACCACAAGCATGTCGGTGCTCTTGGCCCCGTCGGCGCGCTGGATCTCGCCAAACACGAAGTTGGCCATGTCGGCCGTCAGCGGAACGAACTCGTCGGCGCCGTGCAGGTAGCGGCTCACCTTCGTGGACAGAGCGTTGTCGGAGCCAAACCTGCCATGGCGGCAGTCGGTCGACCCCAGAGCCTTGCGGCAGATGCTCTGCACGTAGGCCTTGACGGGCTTCTCCTCGAGGTCGAGCTCGGCCTTCGACAGCACGCTCACGGCCGAGTCGAGGTCGAGCACGTGCAGAACGGCCTTGTTGAGGCGAATGATCATGAACCCCTCCATATGGTGGGCCCGCGCGGGCGCGACCGCCCGCGACGCCGGGCGCGGATTGCAGGCGTCAACTATACCGCGCCCCACGCAAACGAAATCGAATCTCAAGAATCCCTGCTAAACCGCACCCAAAACGGGGAGAAGAACAACTACGACAAAAGGAGGCCAACAATGGCACGCACCATCATCCTCGTCCGTCACGGCAAGGCGAAAAAGGCCCAGCTTGGCACGGACGACATCGACCGTCCGCTCGTTCCCGGCGCCGCCGAGGCGCTCGCCCCCACCTTCCGCCACGCGATGGCCCAGCTCTACGGCGCGCGCCAAGCGCACCTGTGGGCGAGCCCGGCCCTGCGCGCCAAGCAGACGAGCGCCGCGCTGGCGCCCGCGCTCGTGGGCAACGGCATCCAGATCGTCGAGACCCGCGACCTGCCCTGCCTGTTCGAGCAGGACCAGGCCACCTTCCTCGACGAGCTCGCCGCCACGCCCGACAACGCCTGCGTGGCCGTCGTGGGCCACATCCCCTTCATGGACGAGCTGCTGACGCGCCTCTGCGACTGCCAGATCGACTTTGCCCCGGGCTCCATCGCAGCCGTCGAACTCGACGGCGACCCGCGCGACCCCTCCATCTCGGGCACGCTGCTGTGGTACGCCTGCGGTCCCAAGCTGTCCTAGCGCGAGAAGCCCTGCGGGGACAGAGGGACGGGTCCTT
>NZ_CEVYAT010000032.1:0-13747 GCF_982402205.1 Parolsenella sp.
GGACTGCTCGGGCGTAGGCGGGCGGCGATGGTGCGGGGCCGTCCCATGCAACGACGCGCTAGGCGTCGATGGTGATGGCGTCGCCAATGACCTCGCGGGTCTTCTCGAGCGGCCAGGTCGTGGGGTCGTCCACGCTGCTCAGCAGTTCGTTGGCGTTGGCGTCATCGGCCGTGTAGCCCTTTACGAAGCGCACGACGTCGGTGTTGCCCACCATGTGCTCCACGAGCGGGTGCCACACGACGTTGCGCACCGCGATGCCGCCGGGGCCCACGTCCTCGCCATCCTGCGCGCCCTCGCCCACGCGAACGAAGTCGCAGCTCAGCATGCCGCTGAGGATGCAGTTGGGGCTGTTCTGGTAGCCCGAGACAAAGTCGCCCAGGCCATAGGCGCACAGCATCTTGCCGCCGCCCGAGCGGCTCACCCACTCAACCGGCTGGATCACGTGCACGTGGCTGCCAATGACGACGTCGACGCCGATGTCGGCGCACACCTGGGCGATGGCCCTCTGCTCGTCGCTCGCGCCGTTGGTGTACTCCTCGCCCCAGTGCATGTAGACGAGCACGACGTCTGCCACCTGGCGGGCACGCTCGACGTCGGAGCGCATCTTGGTCTCGTCGTAGGGCACGGCGTAGTAGTCGTTGGGCAGGTCGCTCTGCTCGTAGCCGTTCTGGCCATAGCAGTACGAAAGGGCCGCGAGCCTGATGCCGTTGCACTCGACGACGCGCACGGTGTCGCGGTCGGCCTCGCTGGCGTAGCTGCCAATGGTCACGAGCCCGGTCTTGGCGTCCCACACCTGCTGGGCGTGCTCGATCGAGGGCGTCCAGGTGTCGTAGGTATGGTTGCTGTTAGTGTTCACGATGCGCCAGCCGGCGTCCGCCACGGCGTCTGCCAGCGAGTCGGGCGTGTTGTAGCTGGGGTAGCCCATGTAGTCGTAGCGGTCGGAGCCGCCCGGGGTCGTCTCCTGGTTGATGAACGAGACGTCGTACTGGCTCTGCACCACGGGCGCGACCTCGGCATAGAAGGGCGAGAAGTCATAGGTGCCGTCGCCGACGGAGCCCGCCCAGCCATCTGCCAGGGTGAGCAGGTTCTCGTTCATGAGGTTGTCGCCCACGGCCGAAAAGCTCATGCGGCCCATGCCGCTTGCGGTGTTGTTGCAGGCGAGCACCTTGGTGGCAGGGGCGTTGGGGTCGATGGTCGTGGCCGCGACGGTCGTAGCGGCGGCATCCGCGGCGGCCTCGGTGGTGGTGGGCGCCTCCGCGGCGGGCGTCACCTGCGACGACACGCAGCCCGAGATGCCGCGCACAACGAAGACGACGAGCACCACGAGCAGCACGATGCCGGCCGCGGCAAATGCGAGGGGCGGGATGCGCTGGGCCGGCGCGCTCGAGAGCGTGCGGAAGCGCCAGCCGCCGTTCTTTGCCGAGGTGTCACGGAACTGCGGGACGTTATGCTGTGACCAGCCAAGCGGGCGCTGCTGGCGGGGCCTGCGGCGCGGTGGGCGGTCGTCGGGAATCGTGGTGCCGCGGCCGCAGCGCTCGGACTCGCCGTACTCGAGGCGCTGGGCCGGGCCCTGGCGGTAGCCGCGGGGACCGTTCGCGGGGCGGGCGCCCGAGTGGGCGCGGCTGCGGGCGTTGGGCAGCGAGGCGGCCTCGCGCCGACCCGTCTCGGGACGAACGGTGCGGCCCTCGCGCACCGGGCGCGGCGAGCTCACGCGGCCGCCGTGGGCATCACGGACGTCGCGCGAGCCGCGGGCGTCGCGGGCTCCCTGCCCGGCGGCGCCACCCGCGCGGGAGGGGCGGCCGGACGAGGGTGCGGACGCATGGCGCTCGTTCACGGCAGGCTCGTCGTGACGCCACCACTCATCGTTCGTTTGGTCCCCCATCGCGCGCTCCTTGTCCACAAAGACGTCCCAGCTATATACCACAGTTTGCACACAGCGTACCGCGTCTGGGCCACGGGCTAAGCACAGTTCGGCTACAGTGGTAGCAACGAATCGACCATCGGTAGCCCTGCGCCCGCGAGCGTGGGGCGCTTTTATGGGGCACGCCCCGCAGATAGGAACAAACCACATGACCCAGAGCACCACCGCAGACAACGGCGCCACCGTTGCCTTCTCCGACCTCGGCCTTTCCGAGGCCGTCCTCAATGCCGTGGACGAGCTTGGCTACGAGGTTCCCTCGCCCGTCCAGGCACAGGCCATCCCCTACGTGTTGCAGGGCCGCGACCTGCTCGCCGCCGCCCAGACCGGCACCGGCAAGACGGCCGCCTTCCTGCTGCCCACGATGAGCCGCCTTGGCCACGCCGAGCGTCACCGCGGCCCCCTCATGCTCATCGTGACGCCCACGCGCGAGCTTGCCCAGCAGATCGCCGACGTCTGCAAGACCATCGAGAACAGCACGCACCACCACAGCGTCACCGTGGTGGGCGGCGTGGGCTACGAGCCCCAGAAGGCGGCGCTTCGCCGTGGCACCGACATCCTCGTTGCCACCCCGGGTCGTCTCGTTGACCTCATCGAGCAGGGCGAGGCGCACCTGGCAGACGTCGAGGTGCTCGTCCTCGACGAGGCCGACCGCATGCTCGACAGGGGCTTCCTGCCCGCCATGCGCAAGATCGTGGGCCAGACGCCCGCCACGCGCCAGACGCTGCTGTTCTCCGCGACGCTCGACGAGGGCGCCATCGGCGGCATCCGCGACCTCGTGAGCGACCCGGCCGTGGTCGAGATCGCCCACAAGGGCACCGTTGCCGAGACGATCGACCAGTTTGTGCTGCCTGTGTCTCTCGAGGCGAAGAACGCCCTGCTCGCGCAGGTGCTCCAAAGCGAGGGCGCCCAGCGCGTCATCGTCTTCTGCCGCACCAAGCACCGCGCCGACGCCTGCTGCCGACGCCTGCGCCGCGCCAAGATCTCCTGCGCTCCCATCCACGGCGACCGCAGCCAGAACCAGCGCGAGCGCGCCCTCAAGGCCTTCCGCAACGGCAGCTGCGACGTGCTCGTGGCCACCGACGTGCTGGCCCGCGGCATCGACGTGTCCGACGTGCGCTACGTCGTGAACTTCGACGTGCCGGTTGACCCCGAGGACTACATCCACCGCATTGGCCGCACGGGCCGCGCCGGCGAGGCGGGCTGGGCGCTCACCTTTGTGACCGAGAACGACCGCGACGACCTCTTTGCCTGCGAGCGCCTCATGGGCAAGGCCGTTCCCACCTACGAGCCCAAGGTCGAGCTCGAGCTGGGCGAGAATCCCGTCGAGCTCGACCCCGAGCGCGACCCGGCCAACACGCACCCCGCCAAGAAGGGCCGCAAGAAGCGCGGTGGCAGGAAGCACTCGGGAGCCAAGGCCAACGCCGCGGCCACCGAGGCCCGCGCCGAGAAGCGCGCCGAGATTCCGGCCAAGCCTGCCAAGGGCACCAAGCCCCAGAAGGCCGCCAAGGCCGGCGCTCCCGAAAAGGGCGACGCGCGCGAGCAGGGCGGCAGGGGCGCCAAGGCCCGCCGCCGTGGCGGCAGGCGTGGCGGCGCCAGCCGCGCCGAGCGCGGCCGCAACCAGGAGCCGCAGGCGCAGGGCAACGCCCGCCGCGAGCGGGGCAACCAGGGCGGCCAGAGCGCAGGCCACGGCCGCGGTGGCAAGCCCCGTCGCTGCGTGGGCGACCGTGCCGGCCGCAACCGCGGCATCTACTAGCAGGTAAAGGGCCGCGAGTGCGCAGCAGCGACAACGCCACAAGCGGCGCCCGCATGAGCCCGCACGCCATTCTCCCCCAAAGCACATGACCCAACACATGCCGCCCGCCCCAGCGCAATGAGCGCCGAGGCGGGCGGCACGCTACAATCACTCCTGCACACCCAACGCACAAAGGAGCCAAGCATGGCCAATTCAAACGCGGCGGCGAACAAGCCCGAGCCGCTGTTCAACCTCAAGTATGACCTATCGGCCCAGCTGGTCGACGAGGCCGCCCATATCATCGCCGGCGACAAGATGCGCAACCCCGCCGGCGTCGCGAGCATCGGCATGCTCGTCGTCATCGTCATCGCGGCCATCTCGCCCGTCACCAGGGACATGACGCCGCTCCTGGTGGGCCTGGTCGTGGTCGAGGTCGTGCTGTGGGCCGTCTCGGACCGCTGGCCCCAGCTGTGCCTGCGCCGTCTGCGCAACGCCGGCCTCAACACCGCCCTCATGGCCGCCGACGAGCGCCGCCGCACCATCCACGTATACGAGACCGAGCTCGAGGTCACCTCGCCCAAGGGCACCGACACGCTGCCCATCTCGAGCCTGCGCGAGGCCAAGCTTGGCTCCGAGCTCGCTGTGCTCGCCTACGCCGGCAACAAGTACGTCCTGGTGCCCAAGCGCGCGATGAGCGCCCAGCGCTACCACGACATGCTCAAGCACCTCGGCGCCATCAAGGAGTAGCCCGCAAGGTTGCCAGGCCACGCGCCCGGCAACCTCACAACCCAGCCCACGAGAAGAGGCCCGCAGCTCGCGGGCCTCTTTCTTTGGACACCAACCATGGCATCGAGTCGGCTGACGCAACGATACGTCGGCATAGCGAAGACCAAATACGGCGTTACCCCTACCCCAGCACCATGGGCAGCAGGTCGGGAATCTGGTCGACGATGACGTTCGCCGCATCCTGGGAGAAGCCAAAGCGTTCCTCGCGCCTGGCAATCACATACATGCCGGCCGCCTTGCCAGCGGCGATGCCGTAGAACGAGTCCTCCACGCAGGCGCAGTGCGCAGGCTCGAGCCCCAGGCACTCGCACGCGTGGAGGTAGATCTCTGGGTTGGGTTTGCTCTCGCGGAACTGCTCGCCCGAGACGAACAGCTCGAACTTGTCGTCGATGCCGCACTGGCCCAGCGCCTCGTGGATGAACCGCATGGGCGCGGACGACGCGAGCGCCACGCGCACGCCCGCCTCGCGCAGGGCGTCGAGCGTCTGGGGCACGCCGGGGTTCATGATCTGTCCGTAGTTGCGCACGTAGTTCTCGCGTGCCCAGTCCTCGTAGACCCTTTCGGCCTCCTCAGGGCCCGCCACCTCGATGCCGTTGCGGCCCAGGACGTCTGCGATCATGCGCTGGAACACCTGGTGCGAGGCACCCACCTGGGCCAAGAGCTCCTCCTGCGTCACGTCGAGGCCCAGCGCGTTGGAGAAGGCCTCGAACTCGCGGATGTAGAGGGCCTCGGAGTCGACGAGCACGCCGTCCATGTCGAAGACGACGGCGTCAAAGCGGGGCGTGGACGGGGCGGAAGACTGGCTCACGAAGGGCTCCTCTCGAGATAAAAAAGGGGCCGTACGCGCAGGTACGGCCCCTCAAGTGTATCAAAGCCAGAACTTACTTCCTGTGGGTGCGGTAGTAGGCGATGAGGGCCTGGGTGCTCGCGTCCTGCTTGGCGAGGGCCTCGTCGTCGTGGAAGGCCGGGGTGATCTGCTTGGCAAGCTGCTTGCCCAGCTCGACGCCCCACTGGTCATAGGAGTCGAGGCCCCAGACGGTGCCCTCGACGAAGGTGATGTGCTCGTACAGGGCAATGAGCTCGCCCAGCGCGTGCGGGGTCAGGGCCTCGCCAAAGATCGAGGTCGTGGGACGGTTGCCCGTGAAGACGCGGGCCGGCACCATCCACTCGGCCGTGCCCTCGGCGCGCACCTCGTCGGCCGTCTTGCCAAAGGCGAGGGCCTTGGTCTGGGCGAGGAAGTTGCCCAGGAACAGCTCGTGGACGTCCTGGTCTCCGTCCTTGGTGGGGTTGGGCGTGTTCACGAAGGCAATAAAGTCTGCGGGGATGGCGCGGGTGCCCTGGTGAATGAGCTGGTAAAAGGCGTGCTGGCCGTTGGTGCCGGCCTCGCCCCAGAAGACCTCGCCCGTCTCGCTCGTGACCGGCGTGCCGTCCCAGCGGGTCGACTTGCCGTTGGACTCCATCGTGAGCTGCTGCAGGTAGGCCGGGAAGCGGTGCAGGTACTGGTTGTACGGGAGCACGGCGTGGCTGCCCATGCCCCAGAAGTTCACGTACCAGACGTTCATGAGGCCCATGAGGGCCACGACGTTCTCCTCGAGCGGCGTGTTCTTGAAGTAGGCGTCGACGTCGTGGAAGCCGGAGAGCAGCTCGGAGAAGCGCTCGGGGCCAAAGGCGATGATGAGGGCCAGGCCCACGGCGGAGTCAACGGAGTAGCGGCCGCCAACCCAGTTCCAGAAGCCAAAGGCGTTCTCGGGGTCGATGCCAAACTGCTCGACGAGCTCGAGGTTGGTTGAGACGGCCACGAAGTGCTTCTTGATGGCCTCGGCGCTCTGCTCGTCGGAGCCGTCGATGGCGCCCTGCTCACGCAGGGTATCGAGCAGCCAGGTGCGGGCCTCGCGGGCGTTGGTGATGGTCTCGAGCGTGGTGAACGTCTTGGAGACGACGATCACGAGCGTGGTCTCGGGGTCGAGGCCCTTGACCTTCTCGGCCATGTCGTTGGGGTCGATGTTGGAGACGAAGCGGCAGTCGATGCCGGCGTCGGCGTAGGGCTTGAGCGCCTCGTAGGCCATGACCGGGCCAAGGTCGGAGCCACCGATGCCCACGCTCATGACGTGCTCGATGCGCTTGCCCGTGACGCCCTTCCACTCGCCGGAGCGGACGCGTTCGGCGAAGGCGTACATGCGGTCGAGGACCTCGTGGACGTCGGCCACAGTGTCCTGGCCGTCGACGACGAACTGGCCCTTCTGGCTGGCGGGGCGGCGCAGCGCGGTGTGGAGCACGGCGCGGTCCTCGGTGGTGTTGATGTGCTCGCCGGCGTACATGGCGTCACGGCGCTCCTCGACCTTCACGGCGCGGCCAAGGTCGCAGAGCAGCTTGACCGTCTCGTCGGTGATGAGGTCCTTGGACAGGTCAAAGTGCAGGTCGCTCATCTCGAACGAGAGCTTCTCGACGCGCTTGTCGTCGGTGGCGAAGGCGTCCTTGAGGGTGAACTTATCGGCCACGAGCTGGTCGTGGTGCGCCTTGAGTGCGGCCCACTCGGGGGTCTGGGTCGCGTCGATGGGTGCGGCAATCTTCGACATGTGTCCTCCTTGGACGACGACGCGGGAGCTGCCGAGCGCACCCGCGCTTACGCATACCAGATTTAAGCGTACCGCAAATTGGGGGCGCTTGGTGACAGCGAGAGAGATTGGCAGGGAGGGAGACACAGGCGGGCGAGATAGGAGCCGCCATGGACGGCAGCGAGACGATGCCCAGCGCGAGACGGGCGATGCCGCGAGCCGCCTAGTACGGCTCGCCCTCGGGCGGCAGCTGCTTGAGACGCGCCCACATGAGCTGCTTGGCCTTGGGGTCCGACAGGCTCTTCTCGAACCCGCCCAGCGCCATGACGCGCATGCCCAACAGGCGCACGACCGCACCGGGCGTGAGCATCGCGGCGTCGAAGCTCTCGAGCTCCACCAGCTCGTCGGCGAAGGCCTCGCGAATGGCCGCGGCCGCCGCTTCGTCGAGGGCGATGAGCGTCGAGGGGTCGAGCGTGGCGATGGCGAGCCTCAGGGTACCGGGCACGAGGGGAAAACCGTCGACGTCGCGCACCGAGAGGGCGCCCCAGTCCTCGGGGGCATAGCCCAGCGCGCCCAGCGCCTTGTGCAGGGCCACGCCGTCGGGGCCGGCAAGCAGCGCCGGGACGTTGCCCGAGGCGTCCGCCACCTCGGGCTCGCCCTTCACGAGCAGCACGTGCGAGAAGGCGTTGCCCGCCATGCATACGCCCGCTCCCGCAAGGTCGCCCAGCTCGGCCTTTGCCTTCTCGAGGCTCTCCCCAGAGACGTCCATTCCCACTCCCATGGTCAAAGATGTTGAGGGCGCCCCTCTGGCGCCCGGTGCTCGCGGCATTGATGTCACTAGCGCGATTCTACCGCCTGGCGGGTGCTACGCCCGCGCTCGCGTGGGTATAAGCCACATCGAACAGAAACGAGGCGCGCCCATGCGCGCGATGGGAGGCAACCATGGCATCGAAGGCAATCACGGAAGAAACGTTCGACGGCATCGTACGCGGTACCGACAAGCCCGTGCTGGTCGACTTCTGGGCAACCTGGTGCGGCCCGTGCCGCGCCCTCTCCCCCATCGTCGAACAGATCTCCGACGAGCTGGCAGACGAGCTTGACGTCTACAAGTGCAACGTGGAGCAGGAGCAGGACCTGGCGATGCGCTTCCAGGTCATGTCGATTCCCACGCTTATCCTGTTCAAGGGTGGCAAGCCCGTGCACACGATGGTGGGCAGCGCCCCCAAGGCCCGCCTTGTCAAGGAGCTCCGCGAGTTCCTGTAGGGCGCGGGCGGCTGCGGGCCCCGGCTCATCCGGGGCGCAGGCTGTAACCCGGCCCCGTCCATCCGGGCGCAGGCCGTAACCCGACCCCACCCGTCCGAGACGCAAGCAGCGACCCAATCCCGCCCATCCGGGCGCAGGCAGCGGCCCAGATGGGCCCGCCCGGCCACCTTCAGAATCCTAGGGAAATGCCGTTAACGCCAATTAAGAGACAGCGTTAACGGCATTTTCCTAGGAATTTGTGGTTGAGAAGAGTCAAGCAGGCGGGGACAAAAGACACGCCCCTCTGTCCCCGGCTACCAGCCGGCGAAGAAGCTGCGGCCCCAGCCGCGGTCCTCGTCGGGCGCGAGGCGGATGATCTCGTTCGAGACCACGCGCCCGCCCTCGACCACCAGGCGACCCATCGTGGGGCCCGCCTGGCTGCGCGGAAACGTGGGGCTGCCGGGGTTAATCATGAGCGCGCCGCTGTTAAGGGTGCGCGTCTCGGGCACGTGCGTGTGGCCAAAGACGCCCACGTCGAAGCGCTCGCCCGTGAGGTTCTGCTGGTAGTGCGTCACGCAGAACTGCAGCCCCTCGTACTCGAAGCGCACCTTGCGCGTGACGTCCGCCCCGTACTCGCCCGCCCAGTCGTTGTTGCCCAGGCACAGACGCAGGGGCGCGATGGCCCCCAGGGTGATGAAGTCGTCCTCGGAGGTGATGTCGCCGGCGTGGACGATGAGGTCGCAGCCGTCGATGGCGTCGAGCACCTCGCGCGAGAGGCGCCCGTGGGTGTCGCTCAGGACGTCGATGCGCTTGCGTGCCACGGCTCCCCCTTTACAGGCCCAGCGCGCGCTTGAGCTGCACGACGCGGCGGCGCGAGACGGAGATCTTCTTGCCCTCGACGCCCTGGATGCCCAGCTGCATGACGCCGCTCGAGACCACCTCGACGTCCTCCACGTACTGGAGGTTCACGATGTAGCCGCGGTGCACGCGGAAGAAGCCGTGCGGCGAGAGCTTAGCCTCTAGCTGGGCCAGCGAGATGACGGACAGGTAGCGGTCGCTGTCCGTGTAGATGCAGGAGTAGTCGTCCTTGGCCTCGATGTAGCGAATCTGGTCGATGGGCACGAGGACCTTGCGGCCGCCCTTCTCGACGGGAATGCGCTCGGCCGGGGCGGCCGGGGCCGACGCCATCTTGGCGCGCGCGGCCACCTTGTCGAGGGCGCGCTCGAGGCGCTCGGTCTCGACGGGCTTCATCAGGTAGTCAACCGCGTCGACGTCGAAGGCCTCGAGGGCGTACTCGCTGTAGGCCGTCACGAACACGACCGCCGGCGGGTTCTTGAGCTTGTGGAGCGCCTCCGCAAGCTGCATACCGTTGGTCTTGGGCATGGAGATGTCGAGGAACAGCACGTCAGGGCGACCATCCATCAGCTTCTCGACGGCATCGCGAGCGCTTGAAGCCTCGATGATCTCATCGACGCGACCGGTCTCCTCGAGCAGGAAGCTCAGCTCGGAGCGAGCGGGAGCCTCGTCATCAACAATCATGGCACGCAACATTCAGGCACATCCTTGTTATTCGTCGTGAGTGGCAGTGCGGGCAAGTCGAAGCGTCACGCACGTGCCCTCGCCAGGCTTCGATACGATGTCGATGCCTGACCCAAAACCATAGAACCTCTCGAGACGCTCTGCAACATTTCTCAAAGCAATCCCGGTCCCCTTTTCCTCGCGTGAGCAGCCAGAACCATGCGGGGCGTCGATGCCTTCGCGCAGCTTGGCCACCGCCGCCTCGTCCATTCCCAGGCCGTCGTCGGCCACCGCGATGACCACGTCGCCGTCGTCCGCGTCGGCGCGGATGTCGATGTGGAGCGGCCCCTCGTCACGCATGGCGTGGCGCACGGCGTTCTCGACGATGGGCTGCACGATGAAGGCGGGCACCAGCACGTCCCCGCAGCCCGAGGCCACGTGCTCGCGCTCGAGGATGCGGTCCTGGCCAAAGCGGGCGTGCTCGAAGCGCAGGTAGCGCCTCGTCTGCTCGAGCTCGCGCGACAGCGGGATGAGCTGCTCGGTGCTCTCGAGGGTCTGGCGATAGAACACCGCGAACTCGCGCAGCAGGGTGCGGGCCTGCGCGGGGTCGGTGCGGGTGAGCGCCGCGATGGTGTTGATCGTGTTAAAGAGGAAGTGCGGGTTGATTTGCGCCTGCAGGGCCTTGACCTCAGCCTTTGCGGTGAGCTCGGCCTGACGGTCGAGCTCGTAGGTCGAGAGCTGGGTCGAGAGCAGCTGGCCAAAGCCGCGGGCGATGGCCACCTGGCTGCGGTCGATGTCGGCCGGCGAGCGATAGTAGAACTTGATGGTGCCAAAGGTGCGGTCCTGGACGTTCAGGGGCACCACGATGCCGCCGCGCACGGTGCGGGGCAGCTCGGTGGAGCCCTTGTCGCCCTCGGCACGAGACTGGAACATGCCAATCTTGCCGGTCTGGAGCACCTCGAGGGTGCCGGCCGTGTGGATGGGGCTGCCCGGCGGGAAGTCCGCGGCAAGGGCGCCCTCGTAGGCGAGCACGCGCTCGGTGTCGGTCATGGCAACGGCGATGGCCGTGGTCTCCGGCAGCAGCAGCTGGCAGACACCCTGGCAGGCCTGCATGGTAAGGCCGGAGCGCATGAGGTCGAGCGTCTTGGACGCGAGGCCGAGCATGTGCTCGGCGGCCTGCGATCCGCGGGCGTCCTCGAGGCGTGCGCGGCGCCCGTTGAGACGGTTGGGACTCAAGCGCCCTCTCCTTTCGTTTGGGCCGCGCCGGCGGGCGCGGGCTGCTTTGCGGTGCCCCGGGCGGGGGCGGGTTGCGATGCGCCGTCCCTGGGCGAGACGGGCGCGGCGGGTCTGCCATCGCCGCCATCCCTGGCGGCCTTGCCGGCGCGTGACGCCCTGCTGCAGGCAACGACGCGGGCGGCGAGCTCCTCGCTGTCCCATAGCTCGTCGATGACGCTGGGCCAAAAGTTGAGCAGGCGCGTGTAGCTGCTTGCGTTGGCCGTGGCGTACGTGCGAGCCTCGCTTCTGCCGCTTTGCCAGATGCGCAGGTAGGAGCCCCTGTTGGGTCCCAGGACCGCGCGGGCGAACGACGTGTGGGCAACCCGCGCGTCGAGCTCGGGCGAGAGCCACTTGCCCGGGTAGGGCATGAGCGACTCGGCCGAGACGTGCGAGAGGCTTGGCTGGCGCGAGCAGAACCCCAGCTTTGAGCGCTCGTAGAACCAGCGGAAGATGTCCTGCAGGAATCGGTTGGGGTCATCGGGCGTCTTGGGCGGTAGGTGCCGCACGTACCAGGAGCGGTCGAACCACATCTCGAGGCCGCAGAGGCGCAGGTTGAGCAGGTAGTCGAGGTCTTCGCCACGGGTGATAGCAGGGTCGAACGGCACACGGGCGAAGGCCGCCGCGTGAATAGCCATGCAGCCGCCGCACGCGTAGTTTGAGCGGCGGATGCGCACGCCCTCGAGCGCGGGCTCCATCCACTCGTTGAACTCGCGGCGCTTGGACCACCAGCGCTCCCAGAGCTTGGGCTTGGAGACGTCTGCCAGGTGGGAGCCGTTGGCGTCGATGAAGTGACCGGTCTTGGCAAGGATCTTGAGGTCCTGGCGCGTGAGCTGGCCCAGCCCGTAGACGGCGTCGACCAGGTAGTCGGGGCCAAGGGCCACCTCGTCGTCGTCCATGAAGACGCAGACGTCGTGGCCGAGCATGGCACAGGCGGCAAGGCCCATGTTGCGGATGGCGCCGTAGCCGCGCAGGGCCACGGTCTCGCCGTCAAGCCCCGGGATGGCGTTCTCGATGCAGCCCTCGATGAGGCGGGCCTCAGCCGTTCCGATGACCAGGGGGTTGAGCCCCTCGTGGTCGCGCACGATGGCGTTCACGCGGGCGCGGGCGGCATCCTCGACGCCAGGGCGCGCCACGAGCAGCACGATGACGCGAATGACGCCGCGCACATCGTCGAGCGAGTCGAGGCAGCGCGCGAGCTCGGGCAGGGGCTCGTCGACGGCGGTGGCGTGGTCGTACACGCCGCTATCCGTGGGGTCTGCCGCCCAGTAGGTGGGAATGACAATTGCGGGATTCATGCTATCGCCGCCCTCGTGGGGCAAGGCTTGCACGCGCAGCAAATTCGATGCAGCTCGAGGCATACGTAGCCATGCTCCCCCTTCCCCTGTTTACGTAAGGCCATTCTACCCCACCGGGGATTTTTGGCCGTTCGCCGACAGCATTTGATAGGACAAATTGGAAGGGACTATTTATTTATCTTTTGCCAAGTTTGCCAGCAGGACCATGCGTGAGAAGGACGGCCCGCGCCGGTGTCCGCACCGCTCGCTCGACAGCCATCCGTTCATCCGAATTCCGCGGTCCTCCCATCCGCTCATCCGAATTACTCGGCTCTCCCGCCCGTTCGTCCAAATTATGTATCCAGGAGCCTCCTAGCGCGTAATTTGGATGAACGGATGAAATGGGGGTACCGCGAGCGGCGGGACTGGCGTGCGAGAAGGACGCCGGCGCAGCTTGCGAGCGTTAGCGCTTCTCGTCCGCGCCGTCATCGTCGTTGCGGTGACGGCGGGGCCACAGGATGAGGCCGTCGGTCACGAGGACGACGCCCAAGGCCACGAGCACGATGGCCTCGCGGGCCGTGATCGAGTTGTCGCCCGTCTGCACCAGGCCCACACGTTGCGCCCAGGGTTTCATCCACATTCCCGGCGCAGTACCAGCATTGGCGCAACAAACGCTTGGGCACCACCCATTCCGTGCCCGCCATATATAAAAAGGCCCCGCCCTGGATAACCAGGACGGGGCCCATAAGCTCAGGCGATGTGCCCAGCCAGACTAGTGCGGAGACTTACGCCTCGTTGTAGACGGCCTTGAGCTTGAGCAGGTGCGCGTAGCGATCCATGGCAGCCTGCTCGTTCTCGGCGAAGAGCTCCTTGGCGCGCTCGGGGAACGAACGCGTGAGCGAGGCGTAGCGGGCCTCGTTCATGAGGAACTCCTGGTAGCCGCCCGCCGGCTCCTTGGAGTCGAGCGAGAACTTCTTGCCCTCCGGCGCGGCCGGGTTGAAGCGGAAGAGGTTCCAATAGCCGCAATCGACGGCCTTCTTCATCTCCTCCTGGCAGTGCATCATGCCGCCCTTCTTGATGGAGTGCATCTCGCAGGGGCTGTAGCCGATGACCAGGGACGGGCCGTCGTAGGCCTCGGCCTCGGTGATGGCCTTGAGCGTCTGTGCGGGGTTGGCGCCCATGGCAACCTGAGCGACGTAGACGTAGCCGTAGGACATCTCGATCTCGGCGAGAGACTTCTTCTTGGTCATCTTGCCGGCGGCAGCGAACTGCGCAACCTGGCCGAGGTTAGAGGCCTTGGAGGCCTGGCCACCCGTGTTGGAGTAGACCTCGGTGTCGAAGACGAAGACGTTGACGTTGTGGTTGGAAGCCAGCACGTGGTCCAGGCCGCCGAAGCCGATGTCGTAGGCCCAGCCGTCGCCGCCGAAGATCCAGAAGGACTTCT
>NZ_CEVYAT010000033.1:0-12947 GCF_982402205.1 Parolsenella sp.
GCTCAGGCGCTCGGCCATGAGCTCGAGCAGCGACTGGGCCTTGGGCGAGAGGGCGCAGCTCTCGACTGAGCCCGGCATGCCGTTGCTGCCGCGCGCCCGCCTCCAAGAGCCAAAGTCGCGGCCAACGCTCACCTGGTGTGCCATGGCCTGGGAGCTCAGCCCCTCGCCACCTTTGATGACGCTCGCGGCGGCCGGGCGCGCGACGTCAACGAAGACGTCGATGCGATCCATGAGCGCGCCTCCCACGCGAGACTGGTAGCGCGCGATCTGCGCCGGCGTACAGCGGCAGACGTGCCCGCGGTCGCCCGCATGACCGCAGGGGCAGGGGTTCGCCGCGGCGATGAGCTGGAACACTGAGGGAAAGGTGCAGACGCCGTCGGCGCGGACGAGGCGAATCTCGCCATCCTCCATAGGCTGGCGCAGCGCCTGCAGCACCGAGGGCGAGAACTCGGGAAGCTCGTCGAGGAAGAGCACGCCTCGGTGCGCGAGCGATGCCTCGCCGGGCGTGATCGGGGAGCCGCCGCCCACGAGGCCCGCGCGTGTCACCGAGTGATGCGGCGCGCGAAAGGGCCGCCTTCCAGCGCGGATGTCATCGATGGGAAGGCCGCAGACCGAATGGACGAGCATGGCCTCGAGCATCTCCGCCTCGCTCAGGGGCGGCAGAATCGTAGGCATGCGCTTCGCGAGCATCGTCTTGCCCGAGCCGGGAGGACCGCACATGAAGGCGCCGTGTCCGCCGCAGGCGGCGATCACGAGGGCGCGCTTGGCCGTCTCCTGGTCGACAACGTCGGCAAAGTCGAGGTCAGCCGAGGCAGCGCCGGAAGGCTCGGGGCCTATGGCCCCGACACCAGAGAGAGATGCCACGCCGCGCTTGAGCCACGAGATGTTGTCGATGGCGAGGGGCTCGCGAAGGGCGCCACCGGCGCCGCGCACGAGCCGTGTGGCGCCCGCGAGCGAGAGCCCAAGGTCGCGTGCGAGCAGGGCGTAGGCGATGGCCCCGCGCACCTCGCTCACCGCGCCTCCTAGCCCAAGCTCGCCCACGAAGAGGCAGCCGTCGAGGCCCGCCGTGGGAATCTGGCCGCTGGCCGCGAGGATGGCGATGGCCATGGGAAGGTCGAGGCCCGTGCCCGCCTTCTTGACGTCGCTGGGCGCGAGGTTGACCGTGACGCCCATGCGAGGAACCTCGAAGCCGCACTGCGCGATGGCGCAGCGAATGCGGTTGCGCGACTCGAGGACCGCCGTGGACGGCATGCCCACGATCGTGATGCTGGGAAGGCCCGAGGAGAGCGCTACCTCTACCGTCACGTGGGTCGCCTCGACCCCGCGCAGGGTCGCCGCATGTATTGCCTGACAGCCCATTACAGCTCATCTCGCAGCGAGACGTTTGGCTTGTAGTGGAGCGCAGCATGGTGCGGCCGGTCGATGACGACGGCCGCAACGTCGAACTGCGCGCGCGGGGGATTGACGTAGCGCTGCAGGTAGGCGGCAATGATGTTCTCGTAGCGCTTGAGCTTTGCCTCGTCCACCGCTATCTCGGGGTAGATGAGCTCGCCCTCGCCCGACCAGACCCGCGTCTTGACCTCCACGAAGTAGAGCGTCGAGTCATCGGTGGCGATGACGTCAGCCTCCCCGTAGGCGCTATGCCAGTTTCTCTCGATGACTTTAAACCCGAGGGTCTTCTCGACGAACGTGGCGGCAATCTGCTCGCCAATCGCCCCGACCTCATGGGGAGTCAGCTCCCCTATGGGCCTGTCGCCCATCTCGCATGCGTTCATGCCAGCTCCTCTCGACCAGGTGACCTTGCCGAAGAGGGTGCCAGACGGGTCTAACACAAACCCGTGAGCGGTCTAACACAAAACTGACACCGCAGCTAGAAGAGGCGCGCCGTCGAAAGAAAGTTTTGGCAAAAGCTCGCGCGATGGACGGGCGTGAGGCCCCTCTCGCGAATTGCGGCGATATGCTCGGGCGATGCGTAGCCCTTGGACTCGGCGAGGTGGTAGCCCGGGTACTGATCGCCGAGTTCCACCATAAGTTCATCACGAGTCACCTTCGCGACGATGCTCGCGGCGGCGATGCAGGCGACGCGGGCGTCGCCCTTGACGAGCGTCTTCTCCTTGGGGTGTATGTGCAGCGGGTTGCCGTCGATGAGCACGCAGTCGGGCTCGACCGCGGCGTCCGCAATAGCGCCGAGCATGGCCTCGCGCAGCGCGCGTGCCATGCCCGCCTCGTCGATGCGCGTGGGCGGAATGTGGCAGATGCCAATCGCCGTAGCCACCTCGCGGATCTTTGCCGCCAGCACCTCGCGGCGGCGCGGGGTGAGCTGCTTGGAGTCGTTGACGCCCCATACCTTGGGGTCGTCGGGCAGGGCCACGGCACACACCGTGACGGGGCCCGCGACCGAGCCGCGCCCCACCTCATCGAGGCCCAGGACGATGCCCTCGCCGCCCAGCTCGCGCATGAGCGAGTACATGCCCTCGACGCGCTCGCGCTCGGCCTGCTGCTTCTGGGCGCGCCTCACGGCACTCGCGCAGGCGCGGCGCACCTGCGCTCGCGGGTCATCCGCGTAGCGCGCGAGCAGGGCGTCAAGCTCCTCGGGCAGGGCCTCGGCAAGCGTTGCCGCAATCTCTGCGGCGGTTGCGGGATGGGGACGGTTGGGCATGCGATCTCCTCGATACAAAAGGAAGCCGCCCCGCGCGAGCAGGACGGCTCCCAGACAATGCAAAGATCTGCGACTAGCGCTTCTCGCGGATGCGAGCAGCCTTGCCCACGCGCTCGCGGATGTAGAACAGCTTGGCGCGGTGCACGTCACCGTGACGGACAACCTCGAGCTTGCCGATCTTGGGCGAGTGAAGCGGGAAGGTGCGCTCGACGCCAACACCGAAGGAGATCTTGCGGACGGTGAAGGTCTCACGGGAGGAGCCACCGCTCATGCGGATGACATCGCCCTCGAACACCTGGATGCGCTCGCGGTCACCCTCCTTGATGCGGTAGTGAACCTTGACGTGATCGCCAGGGATGACCGTGGGGATGTCCTCACGAATCTGCTGACGCTCGATGGCGCGAATGTAGTCCATGTTCTTTCCTTGTCTCTCTTGCCCAGAGGTACCGTCTGACGCATCAGCGGTACGTGGGGTTTACACACAAGCGAGAAGTATACCTAAGCAACCCGGTCGGCGCAACGAGAAGGCAAAATGCCCTCCTCCACCTCAGCGTCTCCACGCGCGCGGCAAATACAGGCGCTCGTAGTCGCGGATGGCGTAGCGGTCGGTCATGCCCGATATGTAGTCTGCCACCTGGACCTCGGGGGCGTCGCAGTCGTGGACGCGATACTCCCCCGGCACCTCGTCGAGATGTCCCATGTAGTGCATGAACAGGCTCTCGACCAGCTGGTTTGCCTTGGGCTCCTCGACCTTGGCGTCGCTTTGGGTGTAGACGTTGTGGAAGAGCCAGGAGCGCAAGTCCATCATGGCCTCCCAGATGGGCTCACTCATCGCGATGTCGCCGCGCTCGGAGCTGGTCGAGACGAGGTCGGACACCATCGTGGCGATGCGGTCAGCAGACGACGCACCCAGGCGCTCGACCACGACGCGCGGCAGGTCGTCCTCGCAGATAATGCCCGCGCGCTCGGCGTCCTGGATGTCGTGGGTCACGTAGGCCACGCGGTCGGCGACGGCCACGATGCGGCCCTCGAGCGTGGCGGCTCGCTGGGTGCCCGTGTGGCAGACGATTCCGTCGACCACCTCGCGCGACAGGTTGAGGCCGCGGCCGCCCTTCTCGAGCAGGTCGACGACGCGGGCGCTCTGCTCGTTGTGTCGAAAGAGCCGTCTGCCCTCTTCCGAGGCCGGGTCGATGCCGCGCCAGCGGGCGATGGCCCGGGAGAGGGCACCCTCGCCCGTGTGGCCAAAGGGCGTGTGGCCCAGGTCATGCCCGAGGGCGATGGCCTCGGTGAGATCCTCGTTCAGGCGCAGCGGCCGCGCGACGCTGCGGGCGATCTGCGACACCTCGAGCGTGTGCGTGAGGCGGGTGCGGTAGTGGTCCCCCTCGGGGGCGAGAAACACCTGCGTCTTGTGCGAGAGGCGCCTGAAGGCCTTGCAGTGCACGATGCGGTCGCGGTCGCGCTGGTAGCAGGTGCGCAGCTCGTCGGGCTCCTCGGGAACGAGACGGCCCGAGGAGGCGTCGGAAAACGCCGCGAGCGGCGAGAGCAACTCGTGCTCCCGCCGCTCGGCGTCTGTCCTTCTCATGATGGGCAGCGAGGCGCCCATGGGCTAGGCCTGCTCGATCTGGGCGATGACGTCGGCCGAAAGCTCCTCGACCGTCTTCTCGTCGGTCGAGAGCCTGGTGCAGCCCAGCTCGTCGATGACCTTGGAGGCGTGGTCGATGGCGTCCTCGGCCTGGGCGAGCATCTCGACGGACGTGGCGCCGGCGTCGCCCGCGAGCATCGTCACGTTCGACAGGGCGCGCGTCTTGTTCTCGAGGGCGAAGAGGCGGCCCTTGTCGACCTGGGCAAGCTGCTCGGGAACCTCGCAGCCCGGGTCGAGCGAGACGCTCGCGACCTTATAGCCGAGGAACGACAGGTACATGGCAAGCGGCGTCTTCGCGGAGCCGGAGAGGCCCACGAGCACGACGTCTGCGCCGGGCAGGTCCTGCGGGTTCTTGCCATCGTCGTGATCTGCGAAGAACTCCATCGAGCTCACACGGCGCATGTAGCGCGAGTCGACCATGTGGTGGGCGCGCGCCTGGTTCTTGGGGCGCTCGCCCGTGAGGCCGGCGAGCAGCTGCACAACCGGGCCGAGGATATCGACCGACAGGATGCCGCGGTTGTTGAGGTCGCTGCGGACCTTCTTGCGCAGCGTGGGGTCGACGATCGAGTGGAACACGGCCGTGGAGACGAAGTCCTCCTCGTGCTCGTCGAAGTAGGCCGCGACCTCCTCGGCGCTCTCGATCTGGGAGAGGCGCACGACGCGCACGGCGCCGTCGCTGAACTGGGCAGCGGCGGAGAGCACGACGTTGTGGGCGGAGTCGCCCAGCGAGTCGGAGACGACGTAGACGAGCGCTGCGTCCTCGCGCGCGCCGTCGCCCAGCTGATCGAACGTAACCTTCATGAGAACCTCCAGACGCGAGAATCCAAGTCCCTTGCAGACATCGTAGCCGACCTGCGGCTACTTCTTGCGGGCAAGCTCGCCGATGTTGGCGACGCCCGAGAAGACCTCCACGAGGTTGTTGAGCAGGCGCAGGCGGTTCGCGCGCAGGGCCTCGTCTTCATCCATGACCATGACGTCGGCGAAGAAGGCGTCGATGGGCTCGCGCAGGGCGGCCAGCGCCGCGATGACGGCCGCGAGGTCCTTGTCCTCGAGCGAGCTCGTGATGTCGCCGCGGGCAGCCTCGACGGCGTGGGCGAGCGTGCGCTCGGCGTCGCCCATGAGCGCGTCGTCGAGCTCGCAGCCGAGCGTCGCGTCGGCGAGATGAGCGGCGCGGGCGTAGGCGATCGCGAGGTTCTCGAACGTCTCAGGGTCATTGGCGCGGGCGT
Source organism: Parolsenella sp. (assembly GCF_982402205.1). NCBI lineage: Bacteria > Bacillati > Actinomycetota > Coriobacteriia > Coriobacteriales > Atopobiaceae > Parolsenella > Parolsenella sp. The sequence continues at coordinate 5,528 of NZ_CEVYAT010000033.1, forward strand.
CCTCGAGAGCGTGGGCCAGGGCAAAGAAGTCGTCGGGGGCGGTCACGGAGCCGGCGCTCACGGCGGCCACGGTGTCGGCCGAGATGCCGTCCTCGCGGGCCATCTGCTGCATGCGGCCGAGGATGAAGGCGTTGACGTCTGCGGCGACCTTCTCGGCGTCGAACTCGATGCCCTGGTCGGCAAGCGAGCCCAGGGCCTCTGCCACAAGCGGCTCGTAGCCAACGTGCAGGCGGTCGCGCAGGATCGTCACGACGCCGATGGCGGCGCGGCGCAGCGCGTAGGGGTCCTTGGAGCCGGTGGGAGGCTCGCCGATGGCGAACATGCCGGCAATCGTGTCGAGCTTGTCGGCGACGGCCACGACGCAGCCGCAGGTGCCCTCGGGCAGCTCGTCTCCGGCAAAGCGCGGACGGTAGTGGTCGCGAATGCCCTCGGCCACGTCCTCTCCCTCGCCAGCGGCCAGGGCGTAGTAGCCGCCCATAACGCCCTGCTGGTTGGTGAACTCGACGACGGCGCTCGAGACGAGATCGGCCTTGCAGAGGTGCGCGGCACGCGCCGAGGCGGCAGCGAGCTTGGCGCCGATGCGGGCCTCGTGGGTGATCGCGAGGGCCAGACTCTCGATGCGCTCGGACTTCTGCAGCACGTTGCCAAGCTTCTGCTGGAAGCCGACGCTCACGAGGCGCTCGCGGAAGGTGTCGAGCGAGACCTTGAGGTCCTCCTCGTAGAAGAACTTGGCGTCGTCGAGGCGGGCGCGAACGACGCGCTCGTTGCCGTCGACGACCGTGGCGCTCGCGGCGGGGTCGGCGTTGGAGACCACGACGAAGGCGCGCGTGAGCTTGCCATCCTTGTCGTAGGTCGGGAAATAGCGCTGGTTGGAGAGCATCGACTCGCAGATGATCTCGTGAGGCACGGCGAGGAACTCCTCGTCGAAGTGGCCGATAAGCACCGTGGGCCACTCGCAGAGGTTCACGACCTCGTCGAAGACCTTCTTGGGGGTATCGACGCTGACACCCAGCTCGGCCTCGACCTTGGCAATGCCCTCGCGGATGACCTGCTCGCGGCGCTTGGCGTCGAGCACGTGGGCGGCCTCGAGGACCTGCAGATAGTGGGCGGGCTCGTCGACGATGTGCTCGCCGGCACCCAGCACGCGATGGCCGCGGGTGGTGTTGCCGCTCGTGACGTCGGCGTAGGTCACCGGCACGACGTCGGAGCCGAGCAGGCAGCAGATCCAGCGCACGGGGCGCACGAAGGTGGCGTGCTCGGAGCCCCAGCGCTGGCTGCGGTAGTTGGGCCACTGGAGGTTGCCGATGATCGACTCGCACAGGCTCGAGAGCAGCGGCATGGCGTCGGTTGAGGGGATGTGCTGCTCGGCGAAGACGTACTCGCGGCCGTCGGTGTCGACGCGGCGCACGAGCGAAGCGGCATCGACGCCGCACTTGCGGGCAAAGCCCTGGGCGGCCTTGGTGGGGTTGCCGTCGGCGTCGAAGGCGATGTTGGCGGCAGGGCCGCGCTTGACGTCGTTGGCCTCCTCGGTGGCGGTTGCGACGTCGCTCACGAGGGCGGCAAGGCGCCTCGGCGAACTAATGACCTCGACGGGGCCGTGGGCGAGGCCCGCGTCCTTGAGGCCGGCCTCGACGAGCTTGCCGAGCTGAGAGACGGCGTTGTTGAGCGGCGCGGAGGGCATCTCCTCGGTGCCGATCTCGAACAGGAAGTCCTTGGTAGAAGCCATCTAGGCCACCTCCCCCTTCTTGTCGTTGACGTTGGCGTCGGCATCACCGGCAACGTTTGCGAGGTAGCTCTCGCAGGCGGCCTTGGCGACCGTGCGGACGCGCAGGATGTAGTGGGCGCGCTCGGTGGCGGAGAGGGCTCCGCGCGAGTCGAGCAGGTTGAACGCGTGGCTGCACTTCATGACGCAGTCGTAGGCGGGCAGCGGCAGGTTGCGCTCGAGGCAGGAGTGGCACTCGGCCTCGTAGTCGTCGAACTTCTGGCGCATCATCTCAACGTTGGCGACCTCGAAGTTGTAGGCGGAGAACTCGCGCTCGTTCTCGAGGAAGACGTCGCCGTAGGTCATGGGCGTACCGTCGGGCAGGTAGCTCCACACGAGGTCATAGACGCTCGTGACGCCCTGCGCGTACATGGCGATGCGCTCGAGGCCATAGGTGATCTCGACGGGCACCGGGTCGACCTCGATGCCGCCCACCTGCTGGAAGTAGGTGAACTGCGTGACCTCCATGCCGTCGAGCCAGACCTCCCAGCCAAGGCCCCAGGCGCCCAGCGTGGGGCTCTCCCAGTCGTCCTCGACGAAGCGCACGTCGTGCTCGGCGGGATCGAGTCCGATGGCGGCAAGCGAGCCCAGGTAGAGCTCCTGGGAGTTCTCGGGACTCGGCTTAATGAGGACCTGGAACTGGTAGTAGTGCTGCAGGCGGTTGGGGTTCTCGCCATAGCGGCCGTCGGCCGGGCGGCGGCAGGGCTGCGGGTAGCAGGTGCGCCAGGGCTTGGGGCCAAGCGAGCGAAGGAGCGTGGCGGTGTGGAACGTGCCGGCGCCAACCTCGGAGTCATACGGCTGCATGACGGTGCAGCCATGGGATGCCCAGTAGTGCTCGAGGGCAAGAATCATGTCTTGGAACGTGAGGGCGTTTTCCTTCATGCTCTCCTACCTTCCTTCCAAGGGGCGAAACCCCTGCGTGCAATGCAAATTGGTGCCAAGGTGCCTAGATGGAGCCGACGTCCTCGAGCGGCCAGAAGACAAAAAGCGCCTTCGAGGTCACGCTCGAGACGGGAATGGCCCCGAAGTAGCGCGAGTCCTGCGAGTTGGTGCGGTTGTCACCCATGACCCACAGGTAGCCCTCGGGCACCGTAAATGGGTACTGTACCCCATCGGCCAGAAGAGGCGAGTGGGTGGGCAACTCGTAGCTGGGCTTGCCGTCGGTGTAGGGCTCGTCAAGCGCCACGCCGTCGACGTAGACGACGCCGTCGTGAAGGTCGACCGTCTGGCCGCCCACGGCGATGACGCGCTTGATGAGGGTGACGTCCGCGCGCTCGGGGTCCGTGAAGGTCACGATGTCGCCCGCGACCGGTTCGTTCGTGCGGTACGTGATCTTCTCGCCCACAAGGCGGTCGCCCACCTTGAGCGTGTCGCTCGTCGAGGCCGAGGGGATGATGAACGGCTCGGCCACGAAGGCGCGTACGAGCAGTGCCACCACGAGGGCGATCGCGCCCAGGCAGATGACCTCGAGCGCGTCCATCAGCATGCTGTGCTTACCGTGTTCTGCGCGCGCCACCTATGCCTCACCTTCGGCTGCCTCATCGAACCCGCCTGCCATGACCTGGCGGGCGAAGGCGCGCTCGTCGGCCGTGAGGTCGGCGTCGTCGAGCAGGTCGGGGCGCAGGCGCGCCGTGCGCTCGATGGCGTTCCTGCGGCGCCAGGCGTCGACCGCTGCGTGGTCGCCGGAGAGCAGCACGTCGGGCACGGGGCGCTGCTCGTAGTTGGCGGGACGCGTGTACTGCGCGTACTCGAGGAGGCCCGCCGAGAAGGACTCGTCGACGGGGCTCATCTCGTCTCCCAGGGCGCCGGGAAGCAGCCTCACCACGGCGTCGGTGACGACCATGGCCGGCAGCTCGCCGCCCGTGAGCACGTAGTCCCCCAGGCTCAGACACTCGTCGGCGAGCTCGTAGACGCGCTCGTCCATGCCCTCGTAGCGACCGCACACGAAGACGAGGCGCTCCTCGCCGGAGAGTCTCTGGGCCACTGACTGGGTGAAGGGAGTGCCCACCGGCGTGAAGAAGATCACACGAGCGGGGCGCGGGTCTGCCGCCTTAATGTCTGCCACGGCCTCGAAGATGGGCGCGGGCTTCATGAGCATGCCCTGGCCGCCGCCAAACGGGGCGTCGTCAACCGTGCGGTGACGGTCGTGCGTCCAGTCGCGCAGGTCGTGGGCGCGAAACTCAAGGATGCCCTTTGCCTGGGCGCGCCCCATGATGGAGGCGCCCAGATAGGCATCGAAGACACCGGGGAAGACCGAGAGCGTCTCGACGAGCATGCTAGTCCTCCCCCGCGGCGTCGCTTCCGTCGTCCCAAGGGGCGAGGCCCACCGGGATCGACACGTGAATTACCTCGTCCTCGTCCATGCCGAGGAGCATCTCCTCGACCACCGGGACGAGGGTCTCGCCCTTGTCGCCCTGGACGACCCACACGTCGTTTGCGGGCCCCACCATGACCTCGGCGATGGTGCCGAGAAGGCCCAGGCGCTCGTCTGTGACCTCAAGGCCGCACAGACGCTGGGGGTCATGGAGCTCGAGGCCCTCGGGGAGGTCTTCCTCGGCGACGAGGATCAACTTGCCGGCGATGTCTCGGGCCGCGCCCAGGTCGCCCACGCCCGAAAGGGCCACGAGCTGACCGGACGGGCTATCGCTCACGTCGGTGACCGTGTGCCAGCGCGTGCCCTTGAGCGCGGGCGGAACGATCGCGACGCGAAGACCCGTCGACAAAACAGGGGGAAGGCCGCCTGCGGGAACCGCAACGACCTCCCCCCTTGTCCCGTGGGCTTTGACCACACGGGCTATGAGCCTATATCCGGCTGCCACGATCTAGCCAAGCACCTCGACGTCGACTGAGGAGCCGACGCGCTGCCCGAGGGCGCGGGCAATCGTGCGAATGGCCTTGATCTGGCGACCATGCCTGCCGATGACCTTGCCGGCATCGTCTGCAGCGCACTCAATCTCGATGAGCGTGCCGTCCTCGCGGTCGGTCACATCAAGCGAGACGGCATCCTCGTCGTCGACGAGCCCACAGACAATGAGCTCGACGAGGTCGGCGATGCGGTCGCTCGGCAGCTCCTCGGCGTCCTGGGGCGCCGAGGAAAGCTGGGTATCGGAGTCCATGCGCTACTCGGCCTGCTCGGCAGCCTCGGCGGCAGCGGCGTCCTTGGCGAGCTGCTTCTTGGACTTCTTGACCTTCTTCTCGGGCGCGGGGGCGCCGGAGCGAACGATGTCGATGAGGTGAGCCACGGAGTCAGTGGGCTGGGCGCCGTTGGCGATCCACTCGTCGATCTTCTCGAGATCGAGGGAGATGGTCTTGGGGTTGGTCAGCGGGTTGTAACGACCGACCTCGTCAATGTGACGACCGTCGCGCGGCGAGCGGCCATCGGCGACGACGACGCGATAGTACGGGCGCTTCTTGGCACCGTGACGGGCCAGGCGAATCTTGACTGCCAATGAAAACTCCTCCATTCGTGCGACGCGAGCAAGAGATGGCGTGGCGCCGCAAAACCATACAAGCAGCTCTCGATTCTACGACATTGCCCGCGCGGTGTGTAGCGAAATCATGTCTTTTGCGGAAAAGAGAGCCGTTCTCGCACCTGATTTTGCCATAGGGAGGGGCGCTCGTGGTGAAACCGTGGGAACTCCCCACACTTTCAGGAACCTTCAGACGTGCTTCAGCGACTCGTAACACAATGTGGCAAACCAAACGAAGGAGCTCACCGTGAACATTCTTGTTGTTGAGGACGAGCGCAACCTCGCCGACGCCATCTGCCGCATCCTTGAGGACGAGGGCTACAACGCCGAGGCCGCCTACGACGGCAAGGCGGGCCTGGCCTATGCGGAGAGCTGCATGTACGACGCCGCGATCCTCGACGTGATGCTCCCCGGCATGGACGGCTTCGAGATAGTCCGCGAGCTGAGGCGCGCCGGCAGCGACCTGCCCGTGATGATGCTCACCGCTAAGACCTCGACCGCCGACAAGGTCGAGGGCCTCGACTGCGGCGCCGACGACTACATGACCAAGCCCTTCGAGGCGCCCGAGCTGCTCGCCCGCGTGCGTGCCCTCACCCGCCGCAAGGGCGAGATGGTCATCGACACGCTGACCTTCGGCGACCTCACGCTCGACCTGTCGAGCCACGACCTGGCCTGCGGCGAGCAGAGCGTGCACCTGTCCAAGCGCGAGTTCGACGTACTACAGATGCTCATGAAGGGCACGAACCGCATCGTTTCCAAGCAGGACCTCCTCACCCGCGTGTGGGGCACCGACGCCGACGCCTCCGAGAACTCGGTCGAGGCCTACGTGAGCTTCCTGCGCAAGAAGATCCGCCACCTTAAGAGCAAGGTCGAGATCACCACCCTGCGCATGCTGGGCTATCGTCTTGAGGTGATGGAGTAGTCGCTGCGCCCGTGGGGCGAGATTGCGGGGGTCACGTGCTCAGAAGGCTCAGGAGAAGGTTCGTCGCCGTCGTCATGGCCCTCGTGGGCACGCTCGTCATCGCCATGGTGGGTATCAGCTACGCAAACTCGCAGGCGTCGCTCGACGCCATCGTGAGCCGCTCGCTCGACATGGCCTTGGAGCAGCGCTCTGGGGGCGAGGGCGACAAGGACGCAGGCATGGGCATGCGCCACCTGCCCATCCTGTGGATCGACCTGTCCTACGACGGCGTCAAGCTGGGCTCCAACGAGGCCGAGCTCAGCATAGACACCGGCGACCTCGCGACCGTGATGGGCGAGGTCGTCTCGAGCGACCAGGGAGATGGGCGGCTCGAGGGCTCGCATCTCTCGTGGAGGCGCGCCTCGACGCTCGGGGGCTTCAGGGTGGTCATCGCAGACACCACGAGCATCGACGAGGAAAAGACCTCGCAGCTCATGAAGTCCGCCCTTCTCGCGGTGATCGGCATGGCCGTGACCTTTGGGCTGGCCGAGGCACTCGCGCGCTGGGCGGTGCGCCCCGTGCAGCTTGCCTGGGACCAGCAGCACCAGTTCGTGGCCGACGCCTCGCACGAGCTCAAGACGCCCCTTGCCGTGATCCTCGCGGACACCGAGATCTTGCTGCGCAAGGATGACGGGCTGGGCGAGGGCGCGCTGCGCTGGGTCAAGAGCGCCCATGAAGAGGCCGAGCACATGCGCGGGCTCGTCGAAGAGATGCTCGAGCTCGCCCTCACCGAGGACGCAGCCGGCTCCAAGCGCGACAACGTGCGCATCGACCTGTCCGACACCGTCGAGCGCGAGACGCTCGAGTTCGACGCCGTGGCCTTCGAGCGGGGCACGAGCATCGAGAGCTCGATCGACCCCGGCCTGTGCGTCATGGGCGATGCGAGCCAGCTGTCGCGCCTCGTGAAGACCCTGATTGAGAACGCCTGCAAGTACGCGCCGAAGGGCTCCTCCGTCACCGTGAGCCTCTCCCGCAGGGCGGGCATGGCCGAGCTCGCCGTAACGAACGGCGGAGACCCCATACCCGCCGAGGACCTCCCCCACGTCTTCGACCGCTTCTGGCGCTCTGACAAGGCCCGCACGCGCGAGACGGGCGGCTACGGCCTGGGGCTTGCCATCGCCAAGGGCATCGCCGAGAGCCACTCGGGTAAGATCGAGGTGACAAGCACCGCCGAGGCGGGCACGACGTTCACCGTGCGTCTGCCCGAGGCGAGGGACTAGCGAAGGG
>NZ_CEVYAT010000034.1:0-12841 GCF_982402205.1 Parolsenella sp.
GGCGTAAACTGCACGGCCCTCTTCGATGGCATGGACGATCGAGGCGAAGTTGTCGTCGGTCAAGATCATGTCCGCGGCCTCCTTGGCCACGTCCGTGCCGGTGATGCCCATGGCGACGCCGATGTCAGCCCTCTTGAGGGCGGGGGAGTCGTTCACGCCATCTCCGGTGACGGCGACGATCTCGCCCATCTGCTGCAGGTTCTCGACGACGCGCAGCTTTTGCTCAGGCGCCATGCGGGCGAAGACGACCTCGCCCTTCAGGGCCTCCTTGAGCTCGTCGTCAGAGGTCTTCTCGAGCTCGACGCCAGAGAAAACGCGAGGGTTCGGGCCCTGGACGATGCCGATCTTGCGGGCGATCGAGAGGGCGGTCAGGCCATAGTCGCCCGTGATCATGACGACGCGGATGCCAGCACGACGGCACTCGGCCACAGCGTCGGCGACCTCGGGCCTGGGCGGATCCTGCATGACGAGGAGGCCGACGAAGGTGAGGCCACACTCGATGTTCTCGGGCGTGTAGTCGCTCATCGAGCGGGGAATGGAGGCGTCGTCCGGGCTCAGGGGACGGTAGGCGAGGGCAAGCACGCGCAGGCCGTTGGCGGCATAGCCGTCGTTTGCGTCCATGATGCTCTTGCGCATCTCGTCGCTCAGTGGCATGACCTTGCCGTCGGTGCGGTAGTTGTCGGAGAGGCGGACGACCTCGTTGGGAGCGCCCTTGACGAACGCGACGCGGCTGGCGCCATCGAGCGGACGCTTGAGCTGGTGGATGGTGGTCATGCGCTTGCGGCGACTCTCGAAGGGGAGCTCTCTCACGCGGGGCATCTCGCGCTCGAGGTTCTCGAGGGAAAGGCCAGCCTTCTGCGCGCTGACGAGCAGGCAGGCCTCGGTCGGATCGCCGAGGACGGTGTAGCGACCACCCTCCTCGTCCGGCTCGACGAGACGGGCGTTGGAGCAAAGGGCACCACCGGAGACGAGCAGGCGAAGCTCCTCGTTATCGGCGGCCTCCCACTTGTCCTTGTCGCAGAGAATCTCGCCCTTGGGGGCGTAACCGACACCGGTGACCTCGTACTCGCGGTCGCAGGTCCACAGGTGGTTGACGGTCATCTCGTTCTGGGTGAGGGTGCCGGTCTTATCGGTGCAGATGACGCTCGTGGAGCCAAGGGCCTCGACGGAGCTCAGCTTCTTTACGAGGGCGTTGCGCTTGCTCATGCGCTGGACGGCCATGGCGAGGGACAGCGTGACCGTGGGGAGCAGTCCCTCGGGGATGAACGCCACGACCATGCCAAGGGCGAAGATGAACGACGAGGCTAGGCCATTGCGAACAAACAGCACGTCGAGGAGGAAGAAGACGATGCCCATGCAGAGCGCGAACAGGGTGACCTGCTTGGTCAGGCGGTCGAGCTGACGCTGGAGCGGGCTCTCGGAGTCCTCCATGTTCTGCGTGAGGCTGGCGATCTTGCCAAACTCGGTCGCCATGCCAATCTTGGTGACGACGACGCGTCCGTTGCCCTCGGAGACCGAGGTGCCGGCGAAGACGAGGTTGGGGGTCTCGGCGGTGGTGAGGTCGGCCTCGAGGACGGCGTCCGCGGTCTTCCTCACGGGGTTCGACTCGCCCGTGAGCGTCGACTGGTCGACCTGAAGGTCAGACGCGCGCACGACGCGGCCGTCCGCGGAGATCTTGTCGCCCTCGGCAAGGACCATGACGTCACCGGGGACGAGGTCCTCCGCGAGGACCTGGGCCTGCTGACCGTCGCGCATGACGTTGACGTAGGACGGCAGCATCTTCTTCAGGGCCTCGGTAGCCTTGTCTGCCTGGTGCTCCTGCCAGAAGCTGAAGCAACCGTTGATGAGGTTGACCAGCCAGACGGCGACGCCGAGTTCGGGCATGCCGGCCACAAAGGCGATGATGCCGGCCACCCAGAGGAGGATGGCCATGAGGTGCGTGAAGTTGGAGAGGAACGCAATGACCGGCGACTTCTTCTTACCCGCCTGGATAAGGTTCTTGCCGTACCTGGCCTGCAGCTCGCTCACTTGGTCACTCGCGAGGCCGGCTGCGCTCGTGCCTAGCGACTTGAATACCGCGTCGCTCGTGAGTGCCGCGATCTGCGGCATCTCCTCCTCATGCGAATCGGACATGGTGTTCAAGGACCCTCCTTTCCTTGTTAGGGCACGCGTCTCGTGGCGCGTGCGACCGACGGCCGCTTCGCCGTCGCAAAGGGGAGGATATCCTCGTGAGAACAATGGTTTTCAGTCTATTTTGGTCGTGGGTAATTCCACACCTCGCAGGCATAAAGTGCGTGTGAAGGTGACCTAAAGATAGGCTAAAGACCGAGGTAAAGCGCGTAATACGTCCTTATATGCCTTGTTGACATATGTGTAGGCGCGAAGCTTGCAGGTCGAGCTCGAGCCTACTCGCGATTCGGCTCGAACCACCAGCCGAAAGTCCTATTCATCCGCGACGCGCATCATGCGGTAACCCACGCCAATGTGCGTCTGGATGTAGCGCGGGTGAACCGGGTCGGGCTCGATTTTCTTGCGAAGGGTTCCCATAAAGACGCGGAGCGAGGCGAGGTCCGCCTGGTGGTTGTTGCCCCAGACCTCGTGCAGGATGAAGCTGTGCGTGAGGACCTTGTCGACGTTGTGCGACAGAAGGCAAAGGAGCTTGTACTCGATGGGCGTCAGGTGCAGTTCCCCGTCGCCGAGGTATGCGATGCCTGCCGTGTAGTCGATTCGCAGGTCGCCGTTCTGGAATGTCGAAGGCTCTTGTCCTTGCGTGGGCGACTGATAGTTGAGGCGTCGTAGTGTCGTGCGGATTCGCGCCAGCAGCTCGCCCACGGAGAAGGGCTTGGTGAGGTAGTCGTCCGCGCCTGCGTCGAGCGCGCCGATCTTGTCGGCATCTTCGCTCCTTGCAGAGACGACGATGATGGGCATCTGAGACCAGCTGCGAATGGCACGGACGACCTCGATGCCGTCGATGTCGGGAAGCCCGAGATCGAGGAGGACCACGTCCGGCGTGCTCGAGGCGGACGCCGCAATGGCGCCTCTCCCGGTGCTCTCGCTGAGGTGGCGAAAACCCTGCGTGTCGAGAGTCGTCAGGATGAGGTTTCTGATCGTTGGGTCATCCTCGACTACGAGAATCGTGGGACTCAATTCAGTCGGCATCTTCCTGGGCTCCTTCCGTGAGCTCATAGCGTGGCAGCGCGAACTCGAACGCGCATCCGTGGGGAACAGCGTCCCTAACGACGATGCTACCCCCATGTGCCTCCACAATCGACTTGCAAAGGGAGAGGCCAAGCCCGACGCTTCGCTTGGAATCCGCGAGCGCCCGGCCGATCGTATAGAAGGATTCGAAGACATGCGCCTTATCGCTATCTTTGATGCCGGGGCCATCATCTTCGACCCTGACAATGGCCTCGGTACCTCGCGAGCATGTTGAGACGTGGATGGTCGAACCCGCCTGCGTGTGGGTTACGGCGTTGTTCACCAGATTGACCACGACCTGGACAATCAGCTTGGCATCCACTTTGACGAGGAGGAGGTCCTCACACGGCTCGATTTCCAGGCAGTGCTGGCAGATGTCTGGATTGGCGTGGCGCAACGCCTCCTCGATGATGTCGTCGAGGAGCTCTACGGTGGTATTTAGCTGGACGTTCCCATTTTCGAGACGAGTGATGGCGAGAAGGTTCTCAACGGTGGCGTTCAGCCAGTTCGCGTCGGATCGAATGTCTCGGAGCAGCTCTCCGCGCTTGTCCGCGCTTAGCGCATCTCCGTCCGAGAGCAGAACGTCGGCGTTTCCCGAGATTGCCGTGAGTGGAGTGCGCAGGTCGTGCGAGATCGAGCGGAGGAGGTTGGCGCGAAGCTGCTCGTTCTTGGCTAGCACGGCGGCCTCCTCGCGCTGTTCTAGCGCCTGGATGCGGTTGAGCGCGAGAGACGCCTCGCCCACAACTGCCTCCGCCTCGTTTTGCTCGGCGGGGAGTGGCGTCTTATTGCCAAGGTAGGCACCCATTACGCCGATAACCTTGTCGTCCGAGATGACCGGCAGATAATAGCCGCTTGCGGAGGGGAAGCAGCCGGTCCCGGCACCGACCGCGCCTCTGTTCTCCATAGCCCTATGAGCCATGGGAGTCTCGACGATTGGCTCTGTCTGCGTTGCCGAGACGGCTGAGAAGTGTCTTTGGGGAGCAAAGCCCGAGATGCCCTCGGCATACCAGATGACTTCGGCTTCGAGCAGCTTGGACAGCTGGGCGCCAATCGCATCAATGATTTGCTCGCGCGTAGAGCACCTGCGTAGCGCTTCGTCCGCTTCAAGGATGATCTGCGTCCTTCTATATGCGAGCTGTGAGGCGTGGACTTCGCGTCTGAGCGTCATGGCAACGGCGCTGGCGATGAAGGCGACCACGAACATGACTACGAACGTCGCGGGATAGGTCCTGCCCCAGGCGGTGAGCGAGAAGCGCGGGTGGGTGAAGAAGAAGTTATAGAACAGGACCGCGAGGGCGGAGGCCACGAGGCAGTGGAGGCGTCCCACGGTGAGGAGCGAGACGCAGAGAACGGCCAAGACATACGTGATGACTATGCATGCTTCCATGTCGAGGTCGTAGAAGATGGCGCCAAGAACCGTGGCGAGCAGCATCGTCAGGAAGACGATAAGCGTGTCGGTCGCGAAACGCTTGGGCGTGGGATTATCTGACCACGCGAAAACCCTCTGCTCGAACCACGAGACTATGCTCCAATTTGAGCACGGGCTTACCGTGCCGTCCCCATTCGTATTTCGCCCTGACACGAGCTCGACCTTTCTGCTTTCCTTTGAAATAAGTCGTATTTTTTAGAATAGGCAGGTGTCAATCAGGTCCTTGGCTCTGAGCGTCTCAAGCCATGTAACCGGTATTCCCTCAATACGTTTGGAGACGGACGTCCCAAACTCCTCGAACCGGACCTGTCTTGATGGTAGACCAAATCGCGCGATTAATGGCATGGGGGAGGGCTCCCAGTCGCTGCTCGTTCAGACGAGAGGACGCTCAGATACCCCCCCATTGACCGCGAACAGCCCCTACGCTCTCGGGCCGCGCGACGGCGCTCCCGCGATACAATGTCACGCGGCTCATTCGCCTGCGCCGGCCCATTTGCCGTCGCACGTCCTAAGAAGAGGTTCCACATATGGCAGACAAGCCCTCGTACTTCGTCACGACGCCCATCTACTACGTCAACGCCGATCCGCACCTCGGCACGGCCTACTCGACGATCATCGCAGACGTCCAGGCCCGCTTCCGCCGCGCCGACGGCTACAACGTCAAGTTCCTCACCGGCATGGACGAGCACGGCGAGAAGGTCGCCGAGGCCGCGGCCAAGCACGGCATGACGCCCCAGGAGTGGACCGACTCCCAGGCCCCACACTTCAAGCAGCTCTGGGAGACCCTCGAGATCTCCAACGACGACTTCATTCGCACCACCGAGTCGCGCCAGTACAAGGCCGTGCAGTACCTCTGGGAGCGCATGAAGGAGTCCGGCTACCTCTACAAGGGCAGCTACGACGGCTGGTACTGCGTCCCCGACGAGACCTACTTCACCGAGACCCAGGTCGAGAAGGGCGACGAGGAGAACGGCACGCCCGGCGCTCACCTCTGCCCCGACTGCCACCGACCGCTCGAGCGCGTCAAGGAGGAGAGCTACTTCTTCAAGCTCTCCGCCTTCCAGGACAAGCTGCTCAAGCTCTACGACGAGCACCCCGACTTCGTGCAGCCCGACTTCCGCATGAACGAGGTCCGCAGCTTCGTCGAGGGTGGCCTGAACGACCTGTCCGTGAGCCGCACGAGCTTTGACTGGGGCATTCCCGTGCCCTTCGACGAGGGCCACGTCACCTACGTGTGGTTCGACGCCCTGCTCAACTACATGACCGCCTGCGGCTACGGCGTCGACTCCGACGAGGCGCGCGCCGAGCTGGCCTACCGCTGGCCCGCCAACCTGCACGTCGTTGGTAAGGACATCATCCGCTTCCACTGCGTCATCTGGCCGGCCATGCTCATGGCCATCGACGAGGCCCTGCCCGAGCACGTCTTTGCCCACGGCTTCCTCACCGTGCGCAACGCCGAGACGGGTGCGGCCGAGAAGATGTCCAAGAGCCGCGGCAACGCCATCGCCCCGCAGGACGTCATCGACCTGCTGGGCGTCGAGGGCTACCGCTACTACTTCATGACCGACGTGACGCCCGGCACCGACGGCGCCATCTCGTTCGAGCGCATGGAGCAGGTCTACAACGCTGACCTCGCCAACAGCTGGGGCAACCTCATCTCGCGCTCGGCCAACATGAGCGTCAAGTACTTCGACGGCTGTGCCCCCGCCAAGCCCACGAACGACCACGCCTTCTCCAACCCGCTGGCAGACGTCGCCGAGGGCATCCACGACCGCTACGCCGCCAAGATGGGCGCGCTCGACTACGCCGGCGCCAAGGACGAGGCCATGGCCCTCATCCACGCCGCCAACCACTACATCGAGGACTCCGAGCCCTGGGCCCTTGCCAAGGATGGGAGCCGCGCCGACGAGCTGGCCTTCGTGATCTACAACCTGCTCGAGGCCATTCGCATCGCTGCGCACCTGCTCATGCCGTTCATGCCCACGACGAGCGCCGAGGCCCTGCGCCGCATCTCCTGCCAGGACGAGGCCGCGTCCGACGACCTCGCGGCCGCCTGCGTCTGGGGCGGCCTTGCCGGCGGCGCCCCCGTCGAGAAGGGCGACCCGCTGTTCCCGCGCCTGGAGCCGAGGGCCTAGCGTCCACGCGCACTCGCAGCACCGCGGCCGCCCTTGGGCGGCCGCTTTCGTATGGCCGCGGCCAGCGCGCGAGACGTGCGAGAAACGCTCCCGCGCGACCGCGGCGCTGACCCCCACGAAAGGGACCGCATGGTTGCCTCTCCTCTCGCAAACCCAACTGCCACGCGCGAGATGCTCGAGCGCTTTGGGCTCGCCACCAAGCACCGCCTGGGCCAGAACTTCCTGGTCGACGACCACGTGATCGCCCACATCCTCGACCTGGCGCGCCTCTCCGAGGCCACGCGCGTGGTTGAGGTGGGCCCGGGCATCGGCACGCTCACGCTGGGCATGCTGCCGCACGCCGCGAGCGTCACCTCCATCGAGGCCGACCGCACGCTCGAGCCGGTGCTCGCCGACCTCGCCCACGAGTTCCCCAACTTCGCCTACGTCATGGGCGACGCCCTCAAGGTGGGCTGGGACGAGGTCTGCGCCGCCGCCCACCCCGCGGCCGAACCCAACATCCTCGTGGCCAACCTGCCCTACAACGTGGCCGCCACGATCATCCTCAAGTATCTCGCCGAGCACCCCGCCCTCGACGCCGCCGTGGTGATGGTGCAGGCCGAGGTGGCCGACCGCATCTGCGCCGCGCCCGGCTCCAAGGCCTACGGCGCCTACACCGCCAAGCTCGCGCTCTATGGCACCGTGACCGGCCGCTTCGAGGTGCCTCCCACCTGCTTTATGCCCGCGCCGCACGTGAACTCGGCCGTGGTACGCATCGACCGTGCCCGCGCCTGCGATGCCGAGACGGGCGGGCCGCTCGATGCCGCCGCGCTCGCGGGTGCGTGCGCCGTGACCGACGCCGCCTTCGCCCAGCGCCGCAAGACCATCCGCAACTCCATGGCCGCCCGCGGCTTCGGCAAGGCCGCCCTTGACGCCGCCTTCGCCGCCTGCGGCATCGCGCCCACCGCGCGCGCCGAGACGCTCGCCTCGGCGGACTTCGTTCGCCTGCACGCCGCCCTCGCGGCCGCCGGCGCCATGCCGGCCGACCTGCCCACACGCTTCTCGGCGGGGGAGGGCAGATGAGCCACGCCGCGACCCTCATGACCGACGCCCTCACCCTCGAGGACGGTGAGCTGTTCCACACCAAGAAGGGCAAGGCGCGCCCCTCCCCCGCACCGCTGGCGCCGCTCGCCGACACCCACGGCCACCTCACGGTGCTGCGCTCGCACGACCCGGCGCTCGCCGTCGCGCGCGCCGCGCTCGCGGGCGTGCGTCTGCTCGTGGTGCCCATCGATCCCGTGGGCGACTGCGGCTACTCCCGCGAGGAACCAGGCCCCGTGCGCTCCGCGGCAGACCTCATCGCCTTCCTCGACGAGGCGTGGGCGCTGGCCGAGGAGCTCATGGGCGAGTTTGCCGAGAGGGGCCTCGTGCCGCCTGCCTTCCCCGGCTACGACCTGCTGCCCGGTGCCACCGAGCGGCTGCCGCTTGACCTGCGCTTCGTTGCGGGCGTGCACCCCTATGGCGCGCCCGTCTTCGATGACGCGTGCGAGGCGCGCATGCGCGAGCTGCTTGCGGGCGGGCGCTGCGTGGGCGTGGGCGAGATCGGCCTTGACTATGGCCCCTACAGCGACGTGGACCCGGCCGTCCAGCTCGAGGTGTTCGAGCGCCAGCTGCTCATGGCCCACGAGCTGGACCTGCCGGTCGAGCTGCACGTGCGCGACGCCGCCGACGACGCTGCGGCCATGGCCCATGCCCAGGCGGCAGACCTCCTGTGCCGCGTGGGCGTGCCCCGCGCGGGCTGCGACCTGCACTGCTTCACGTCTGGCCCCGAGGTACTCGCCCCCTTTGCCGAGCTTGGCTGCCACGTGGCCTTTGGCGGCGCCGCGACCTTCAACAAGAGCGACGACATCCGCGACGCTGCGGCCGCCTGCCCCGCCCACCTCGTCATCACCGAGACGGACAGCCCCTACATGGCGCCCGTGCCCCTGCGCGGCGAGGAGTGCGAGCCCGCCATGGTGGCCTTCACGGCCGCCTGCTTGGCGCAGACCCGCTCCGACGCCGGCGTGGCCACGCCCGCCGAGACCTACCGCGCCCTGTGGCGCAATGCGTGTAACCTGTTTGGTCTGTAAGCAAGATCACCGAGGGCAACTGGGGGCAGCGTCTCTGGCTGTGCCTTGGAACCGAAGAGATGATGGCCGGCCGTCCTGGCGTCGCCGGCCCACAAACGATGGGAGCAACAACCATGAGCGAGAACCTACGCGTCGTCATCCTATTCGGCGGTACCTCGAGCGAGCACGACATCTCCCTGCGCTCGGCCACCAACGTCCTGGCCGAGCTTGCGGGCTGTGGCTACGACCTGCACCTCATTGGCATCACGCGCGAGGGGCAGTGGCTCAACTACACCGGCAACGTCGCCGACGTCTGCGAGGGCGACGCCTGGGCCTCCCACGACGTCTGCCCCGTCGTCGTGGTGCCGGGCGGCGGCCTGTGCCGCCACGAGGCCGACGGCTCGCTCACCCGCCTGGAGCTCGACGTGGCCCTGCCGGTGCTGCACGGCCAGGGCGGTGAGGACGGCATCACCCAGGCCCTGCTCGAGAGCGCCGGCGTGCCCTACGTGGGCTGCGGCGTGCTGTCGAGCGCCGTGTGCATGGACAAGGACGTGTCGCACCGCCTGGCGGCCGCATCGGGCATCCGCGTGCCCAAGTGCGAGGTGCTCTATCGCGGCTCCACGCAGGCAGACGTCGACGCGGCCGTTGCGGCCTGCGGCGGCTACCCCGTCTTCGTGAAGCCCACGCGCGGCGGCTCGTCCTACGGTGTCTCGAAGGTGTCCGACGCCTCCGAGCTCGCGGCCGCCCTCGACCTCGCGTTCTCGCTCGACCCCAAGGTGTCGGTCGAGGAGGCCATCGTGGGCACCGAGGTGGGCTGCGCCATCACCGGCGACGCCGCGGGTGAGCTCGAGATGGGCGTCGTCGACGAGACGGTCGTGACCGACGGCGGCTTCTTCCACATCCACCAGGACCAGACGGCCGGCGCCTCCGCGAGCTCGATGAACTCGTCGCTGCGCTGCCCGGCCCAGATCTCCGACGAGCAGATGGCCCTCGTGCGCAAGACCGGCTTCGCGGTCTACCGCGCCCTGTGCTGCTCGGGCTTCGCGCGCGTCGACCTGTTCGTGACGCCCGCCGGCGAGGTCGTGCTCAACGAGGTCAACACCATCCCGGGTCTCACGCGCTACTCGCGCTTCCCCGAGATGATGAAGGCGTCGGGCAAGAAGCTCGCCGACGTCCTCGAGGGCCTCGTCGAGGCCGCCGCCTCTCAGGCTCGCTAGCCTCCGCTGCTGGGACGATAAAGCCCGGAGCAATTTCGTCCCACTTTTCCTGCGGTTTGGGACAATAAGGCTACGGGCGGTATTGTCCCAGGCACCAGGGTGGCCTCGCGCTGCTACAATCCAAGCAACCGAGCGAATCCCCTCTGCGCCCCGCGTGGCGTAGGGGGATTTTTTGTTGAGCTGGAGCCGGGAAAACCAGGTCGAGTCGGGCCGACGCGGGGACGCCACGGCCGCTGGCGAGCTCGCCGGCATGTCCTCGCTCGCGCGCAGGCTTGCTGAGGCGGCGGCCGAGCTCGCGTGGCCCACACGGTGCGTGTGCTGCGACGCGCCCGGCGAGCTGCTGTGCGCGTCGTGCCGCTCGCGCCTGGGCTGGATCTGCCAGCGCTGGGCCTGCCCCACCTGCGGGGCGCCCTATGGGTGGGTCTCGTGCACGGAGTGCGGCAGGTCCCGAGGCGAGGCGTGGGAGACGCGCGCCTGCGTCTGCGCCCTGCCGCTCGAGGGTGCGGCCCGCTCGCTCGCGCTTGCCTACAAGGACGCGGGGGAGCGGCGCCTGGCGCCCGTCATTGCCGCGACTGTCGCCTGTGCTCTCGACGAGGCGGCCAGCTGGCCCGCGGCCGATGGGGCGGCGCGCTTCGACGCCTCGGCGGTCGACGCCGTTTGCTTCGTGCCGGCGACGCGGACGGCCTATCGGCGACGCGGCTTCGACCACATGCTCGATGTCGCGCGCTCGCTGTCGGGCATGCTGGGCCTACCCCTTGCCGACGTGCTCGCCCGCCCCCACGCCCGCGACCAGCGAAAGCTTGGCCGAGAGGACCGACTCGCCAACGCCTCGTCGTCGATGCGGGTGGTGGGCGACGTCACGGGCTGCTCGCTGCTGCTGGTCGACGACGTCGTGACGACGGGCGCCTCGGTGCGCGCCGCCGCCCGCGCCCTGCTCGAGGCGGGCGCCTCCGACGTCACCGCCGCCGCCCTCGCCCGCACGTGGTGAGCCGGGGACAAAAGACCCGTCCCCCTGTCCCCGCATGGCATCGCCGCTGCTACATAAGGTCAACATCATTGAGCTGCTATAATCGGAAAGTCTCATTCAGGTCTGTGGTTGCAGGGTGGTGGGCAAGCTTCCCGTTCGCGGCAAAGATGCTGCGCCCGGGTGGCCGCGCCCCGTCGGGCTCGTCTCGGCAGCCGCCCCCAGTCCATGCCAGACGAGGGCAAAGGGATCCACGTAAGTTCGGGCGTGCGCGTCCGGGCGATCATGGCTCGTCCTAGAAGTAAGACGCACCGCCCGTCTATCCTGGGGTTTCGTTGCCCCGCGGGCGAGAGGGCCTCCAGTGGCGCCGCCGCGGCGGTTGTCTGCGAAAGCCCCCGTGCGCGAGTGTGGGGTCAAATACCAGGTCAGCTGACTGAGACGCAGCTTGAGAAGGGGATGGCCCGGCTGGGCCCGGGGGCGGTCGCGCCCCATGAGACGAGGAGACTCGATGAGACGCAAGAAGATGGTCGTTCGCGGTGGTGCCGCCGTGCTCGCCGTGGCGGTGGCTGCCTGCCTTGCCGGCTGCTCTAACCCTCTGTCGGCAATCGAGGCGAGTCTGAGCTCCCCGTCCATCGCCGAGGCACGCGGCAAGCAGATGCAGGCCGCCGCGCCTGCCGTCACCACGCCCACCATCATCAAGAACGGCACGCTCACCGTGGGCCTCGACACCTCGTCGAGCGCCCCCATGTGCATTACCGGCTCCGACGGCACCTTCCAGGGCTATGACGTCGACATGGCCTACGCCATCGCCGACCAGCTTGGCCTCACGGTCGAGTTCGTGGGCGTGAGCGGCGCCTCGTCCGCCCTGGGCCAGACCTGCGACATCGTGATGGACGCCAGCTCGAACGCCTCGGGCAGCGTCACCGTTGTGGGCGCCTACGCCGAGGACGCCGTGGGCTTCTTCCACAAGGGTGGCGAGGGCACCGTCGACAAGGGCAGCGTCATGGGCAAGACCATCGGCGTACAGGACGGCTCGGTCTCCCAGCAGCTGCTCAAGCGCAGCGACCTCGAGGCGCGCCAGGAGTCGTTCACCAACCTCAACGACGCCTTCGACGCCCTCGAGCAGGGCATCGTCGACTACGTGCTGTGCGATGCCTTCTCCGGCGCCTACCTGCAGGCCGCCTACTCCGACATCTCCTTCTGCGGCTCGATTGACGTGCCCAGCTCCGTGGGCGTGGGCGTGGCCGCCGCCAACACCGAGCTGCAGAACGCCGTGCAGCAGGCCGTCGATAAGGTCTGCACCAACGGCGTGTCCGACATCATCCGCGCCAAGTGGCTGGGCGGCATGGGCGCCATCTCCGACAGCTCGCAGATCTCCGGCATCTCCATCTCGGCCGGCACCGTCGCGGGGTCGAGCGAGACGACCGAGACCAGCGACGGAGCCTCGGGCGTCCAGGACGGCTCGACGGCCGGCGCCAACGCCGCCGACGTCAGCTAGCCACCTGCCCGCTGCACGTCTAGGCCGATTCTGTCCCGAATGGAACCATCGAATCGGCGACTGGTCAATTCTCAAACGACCGCAGAGTTTGCGTCCGGTTTGGGTACCAGTGCAGTACAGGGGAAGCCGCAGCGCTCACCCGCGCGGCCGCTCCACAGGGCAAGTAAAGGCTCGACGGTTGGAGGCACCATGGACATCAAGGTTTCTGGGCGCAAGGTTACGGTCACGGACGCCCTTCGCAGCTACGTTGACGAGAAGATCGGCGGGGCCCTCGAGGTCTTCGACATCCAGCCCATGACGTGCGACGTGGTCC
>NZ_CEVYAT010000035.1:0-12680 GCF_982402205.1 Parolsenella sp.
AACTTGCCCATCTAGCAGCAAATTTGCATAATTGGGCTGCCGGGTGTGGCCTGCATGGGGCTATACTCGGGTGCGGTTAGTGTAGTCGCCAAGCTATGGAGGTAACACATGCTCGTTAACGCTGCGCACATGCTCCAGTCCGCCGAGAAGGGCCACTACGGCCTCGGCGCGTTCAACACCAACAACGTGGAGTGGACCTACGGCATCCTCACCGCCGCCGAGGAGCTCCAGAGCCCGCTGATCATCCAGTGCACCGCTGGTGCCGCCAAGTGGATGACCAGCTTCAAGCTGTGCCACGACGTCGTCGTCGACATGATGGACACCCTGAACATCACCGTCCCGGTTGCCCTTCACCTCGACCACGGCTCCTACGAGGACTGCTTCAAGGCCATCGAGGCCGGTTTCTCCTCCATCATGTATGACGGCTCGCACGAGAAGGACTTCGAGACCAACCTCGAGCACACCGCCGAGCTCGTGAAGCTGGCCCACTCCAAGGGTCTCTCCATCGAGGCCGAGGTTGGCGGCATCGGTGGCACCGAGGACGGCGTGACCTCCGCCGGCGAGCTGGCCGACCCCGACCAGTGCAAGCAGATTGCTGACCTGGGCGTCGACTTCCTGGCCTGCGGCATCGGCAACATCCACGGCCTGTACCCGGCCGACTGGAAGGGCCTGTCCTTCGACCAGCTCCAGGCCATCAAGGCCAAGACGGGCGACCTGCCGCTCGTCCTGCACGGTGGCACCGGCATCCCCGTCGACCAGGTCCAGAAGGCCATCTCCATGGGCATCTGCAAGGTCAACGTCAACACCGACCTGCAGGTCGTCTTCGCCAAGGGCGTGCGCGAGTACGTCGAGGCCGGCAAGGACCAGCAGGGCAAGGGCTACGACCCGCGCAAGATGCTCAAGCCTGGCCGTGACGCCATCGTCGAGCGCACCAAGGAGCTCATCCGCGAGTTTGGCTCCGACGGCAAGGCCTGGAACTAGTCATTCCTCGCGCAAACGGCGCATCTGGCCGGCCCGCTCGTCGCGGGTCGGCCTTTTTTCATGCCCGGGGACACAGGAACGGGTCTTTTGTCCCCGCCCGGTGGTGACAAAAGACCCGTCCCTGTATCCCCGCACTGTTGTGAGATGCGCCAAAGTGGGATACTTTTGTGCCGACGAAAGGAAGTTAACCATGTATGACAATGGTCCAGTCCCCGGCCGCAACGACGAATGCTGGTGCGGCAGCGGCAAGAAGTACAAGAAGTGCCACGCGCGCATCGACGAGCGCCTGCAGGAGTGCTACCTCAACGGCCAGGAGGTCCTCGACCGCACGTGCCTCAAGACCCCTGCTGACATCGAGGGCATCAAGGCGTCTGCCGCCATCAACATCGGCGTGCTCGACTACGTGGCCGAGCACATCCGCGCCGGCGTGACCACGGCCGAGGTCGACCAGTGGATCTATGACTACACCGTCGAGCATGGCGGCATCCCGGCTGACCTCAACTACGAGGGCTTTCCCAAGAGCGTCTGCACCTCGATTAATGACGTGGTCTGCCACGGCATCCCGAGCGAGCACGACATGCTCAAGGATGGCGACATCGTGAACGTCGACTGCTCGACGATCCTCAACGGCTACTTCTCCGACTCCTCGCGCATGTTCTGCATCGGCGAAGTGTCGCCCGAGCGCCAGAAGCTCGTCGACGTGACGCGAGAGAGCATCCAGCGCGGCCTGGCGCAGGTGAAGCCCTGGAACACTCTGGGCGACATGGCCCACGCCGTGCAGTCCTACGTCGAGGAGAACGGCTTCTCCGTGGTGCGCGAGTTTGGCGGCCACGGCATTGGCAAGGAGTTCCACGAGGACCCGTTCGTGTCCCACGTGGGCGAGCCGGGCGAGGGCGTGGTGCTGGCCCCGGGCATGTGCTTCACGATCGAGCCCATGGTCAACGCCGGCGGCCCCGACATCGACATGGACGACCCCAACGGCTGGACGGTGCGCACGGCAGACGGCTCCGACTCCGCCCAGTGGGAGGTCCAGGTCGTGGTGACCGAGACGGGCTACGAGCTGCTGAGCTGGTAGCTTGCGAGCGCAGCGTGTTTTTCGAGGGGCTTCCCGGCCTGGCTGGGAAGCCCCTCTCTTTGTCTGGGGTGCGGTGGGTGGTTGGTGCCCAGAGGGCTACGCCCCCTCGGGGCGCTTAGCCGGCGATGCTCTCCCAGTAGAGGTATGCGGCCTGGGCGGGGTCATCGCATCCGAGCCAGGTGAAGTAGTCCTCGGCGTCTGCCTCGTAGTCGTCGGGGTTGTCATAGTCGTTGGGGTCTGGGAGGTCCGGAGCGCCGGACGACACGTCGCTTCTTGCGCCAGAGGCATCGAGGATGGGAAGGGCATCGGCGTTGAGCGAGGTGCTCTCGGGCCAGTAGTTTGCGCCCTGGTTCCACCTGGCGACGTCGATGACCTCACCGTCTCGCACGACGGCCTCGAACACGCGCTCGCGCTTCTCGTTGCGCGAGCGCCAGTAGTAGGGCGTGCCGCCGTCGATGACGTCGCCCGTCTCGTCGGGCTCTCCGAGGTAGGTGCTGCCAATGAAGGTGGCGGGCATGCCCTTCCAGGGCATCGCGTGCGCAACGGGAATGCCACGGGGGTTCGTCGTGGGGAGGTCCTCGGTCTGTGCGACCTCGGTGGTGGAGGGCTGCGTCATGGCGTCTATCCTTGCCTGGTTGTCCGCAAGCTGCCGCTGCTTCGTGGCGAGCTGGCTCTCTGCCAGCCTGATGTTCACGTAGGCGGGCGTCGGCTTTGGCTTCGGGGCCATGGCCAGGCTGCATGCGGAGATGGCGAGCGCGGCGATTGCGATGCCGAGAAGACCGAACAGCGTGCTGTGCCTCATGGTGTCCTCCAATCCTTGCGTCGAGTCTAGCGCCAGCTGCGGACAATATGTATCCTCGCAGGTAATGAGCACTGCAAGGCGAAAAGGAGACGGTATGGGACTTGCAGAGGACGTCATGGCGTACCAACCCGTGAACGAGCAGGAGCACGTGGACCGAGAGCTCATTCTGGGACGTCTCGCGCACGACCCGCACGTGGCGGACCGCAGCTCGCTCGCGCACCTCACGACGAGCGCCTGGACCGTTGATGCGGCGGGCGAGCGGGTGCTTCTGTGCTACCACAACATCTACGACTCGTGGAGCTGGGTGGGCGGGCATGCGGACGGCGAGCTTGACCTTGCCGCCGTCGCGGCCCGCGAGCTCGCCGAGGAGACGGGTGTGACCCGCGCCCGCCTCGTGGACGCGGGTGCGGGCGGCATCGCCTCGCTCGAGGTGCTCACGGTGGACGGCCACGTGAAGCAAGGGCACTATGTGGGGTCTCACCTTCACCTCAACGTGACGTACCTGTTCGTTGCAGACCCCTCGCTGGCCCTGCGCAAAAAGCCGGACGAGAACAGCGACGTGCGCTGGGTTGCGCTCGATGAGGTCTTCGCCCTCTCGAGCGAGCCCTGGATGTGCGAGCGCGTGTACGAGAAGCTCATCGCCAGGACGCGCGAACTCCGCGACGCGGGCCTGCTGGGCTGAGACGAGCCCCTAGAGCGCCGTGCCGCGTGTGGGGACCGTGAGCCCCGTGAGGGCAACGCCCTCGTGCTCAAGAAGGGCCACCTTGGCCTTGATGCCCCCGCCAAACCCCGCGAGGCTTCCGTCCGCGCCCACGACGCGATGGCAGGGGACGATGATGCCGATGGGGTTGGCACCCACTGCGCCGCCGACCGCGCGCGGCGACGTTCTGGAGCCGCGCATGTCCGAGACGCGCCTCGCCACCCAGCCGTAGGTGACCGTCTGCCCGTAGGGGATGGTGAGAAGCGCCTCCCAGACGGCCTGTTGGAACGTCGTGCCGCGCGGTGCGAGACAAAGCCGTGCGGGGTCTGGCGCCTCGCCCGCGAAGTATCGGTCAAGCCAGGAGCGGGCTTGGCAGAAGACGGGCGCCTGGTCGCTGCGCTCGGCGCCGTCCCAGCAAAACTTGGCGGCGTCCCTGCCGGACGTGAACTGGCAGGCGCACAGGCTCGTGCCGTCCTCGCTCAAGCACGAGCGGAGCGATGAGGGTGGGCTCGTACGTCGAGTACATCATTTGCTCGATTCCTTCCTCCTTGCCTTGCCGCGTGAGCGCCTGCGTGCCTTTCTCTGCGCATCCGTGAGCGGGGCGTAGTCCTTCTCGAACCCTGGGAACTGGCCACCGGCGATGGCCCACAGATACAGGCTCGCAACGCTGCCATACGGGCTGTACCTGCGTCGATAGCGCTCGAATTGCTCGCGGGTGACCTTGCGGTGGTGATAGACCATGCGCATGCCGCGCTGGATTGCCAGGTCGTCGAAGCTCAGGACGTCTGGCCGCTCAAGGCAGAAGAGCAGAAGCATCTCTGCCGTCCAGACACCGACGCCCCTAAGCGAGCAGAGCGCCGTTATGGCATCGGCGTCGTCCATGCGCTCCACGGCCGCGAGGTCGAACTCATGGCAGTTGACCTTCCTTGCGAAGTCCTTGATGTACTCGGCCTTCTTGAACGTCATGCCGCATGACTGCAGCTCCTCGGCACTCGCTCGGTCTACGCGCTCGGGACATACGCTTCCGAGCGACGCGCGAAGCCGCTCCCATACCGTGCGCTGCGCCGCGCTCGAGATCTGCTGTCCCACGATGTGGTGGATGACGGCGGAGAAGAGGTCCTCGTCAGTCTCTCTAAGTATGTGGCCGCACGTCTCCTCCACGGCCGCAATCGCCCGGCCCAGCCGTCTATCTCTTGAGGAGAGATAGTCCGTGGCCTCGCTCGTGTAGCTGAAGTGCGTGGGCATCGTGGCCTCCGTCCAATCGCCTGTTGGCCTATATCATACATATGTTCGATTCTGCTGCAATAGAAATCGTGCGCCGGGTATACTCGACACAACCAACGGCGCCGCCGGGGAGCGGCGTGAGGAGAGGAGCCTCGCATGAAGGTCATGCTCGTGAACGGTAGCCCGCACAAGTATGGGTGCACGAACCACGCGCTCGAGGAGGTTGCCCGCGCGCTCGAGGCGGACGGCGTGGAGGCCGAGATCTTCTGGCTCGGGGCCAAGCCGCAGGGCGGCTGCGTTGCCTGCGGCGCCTGTGCCCGCACAGGCGAGTGCGCCTTCGGGGCCGATAGCGTCAACGTCTTTCGCGCCAAGGCCGCCAAGGCCGACGGCTTCGTCTTTGGCGGTCCCGTCCACTACGCTCATGCGGCCTCGTCGCTGCTGGGCTTCATGGACCGCCTGTTCTACTCGAACGGCCGCGCCGGCATGCCCAACGTGCTTGCTCACAAGCCGGCCGCAGCCGTGGTGAGTGCCCGACGCGCCGGCACCACGGTGTCGTTCGATGACATCAACCGCTTCTTCACCATCTCGCAGATGCCCATTGTGAGCTCGTACTACTGGAATAACATCCATGGCAACAGCGCCGAGGACGTCGAGCAGGACGAGGAGGGCCTGTCGGTGATGCGGCAGCTGGGCCACAACATGGCCTGGATGCTGCGCTGTATCGAGGCGGGACGTGCCGCGGGCATCGAGCCCGTGGCCGAGCCGCGCTCCTGGACGAACTTCATCCGCTAGGGAATCTTTCGGTCCCGAGCAACCAGAGAACGTAAGAGCGCGCCCGCAGCCGTGACGGTTGCGGGCGCGCTGTTGTTGGCGGGGTGTAAGAGGCGACGTTCTAGCCCTGCTCGGCCGGTCCAAAGACCTCGATGGAGTGGGCGAGCTCCTCGCGAATCTTGATGTGCTGCGGGCAGGCCTTCTCGCACGCGCCGCAGCGCACGCAGGCGTCTGCCGGCACATGTCCGTGCTTCTCGACCTGCCAGGCGCGCTCCTTCTTGGCAGTCTCGAGGTTGCCGTAGAGCGTAAGCATGTTCATTGCCGTGAAGGTGCCCGAGATGCCAACGTTCTTGGGGCAGACCTTGGCGCAGTAGTTGCAGCGCGTGCAGGGGATGAGGTCGATCTTGGCAAGCTCGTCCTGGGCGCGCGCGAGCGTGGCGCGCTGCTCGCTCGTAAGCTGCGTGAACGTGCTCATGTAGGAGAGATTGTCCTGCATCTGCT
Organism: Parolsenella sp.; assembly: GCF_982402205.1. Classification (NCBI taxonomy): domain Bacteria; kingdom Bacillati; phylum Actinomycetota; class Coriobacteriia; order Coriobacteriales; family Atopobiaceae; genus Parolsenella; species Parolsenella sp. Next base: position 6,055 of record NZ_CEVYAT010000035.1, read on the forward strand.
CGACGTTGCTCATGCCCGAAAGCACGGTGATGACGCCCGGCAGGCTCGCGGCGAAGCGGATGGCCCAGCTGGCCACGCTCGAGGTGGGCTCGGCCTGCGTGAGCACGCGGGCCACCTGCTCGGGCGGGTTGGCGAGCATGCCGCCCTTGACCGGCTCCATGATGATGACGGGCTTGTTGTGCCTGCGTGCCACCTCGTAGCAGCGGCGGCTCTGCACGGCGGGGTTGTCCCAGTCTGCGTAGTTGATCTGCAGCTGCACGAACTCCATCTCGGGGTGCGAAGTGAGCAACTCGTCGAGCTCCTCGGGCGTGGAGTGGAACGAGAAGCCCGCGTGGCGGATGACGCCCTCGCGCTTCTTCTCCAAGATCCAGTCCCACATGCCCCAGTCGTCGAAGAAGTGCGTGCGGAACTCGCCCAGGTTGTGAAGCAGGTAGAAGTCGAAGTAGCCCGCCCCGGTCTTCTTGAGCGAGGTCTCGAGCTGGGTGATGGCGTCGTCGCGGCTCTCGCAGCTGATCCAGGGCGCCGCCTTGGTGGCCAGCTGGAAGCTCTCGCGTGGGTAGCGCTGCACGAGGGCTTGGGCGATGGCCTCCTCGCTGCCGGCGTAGGCCCAGGCGGTGTCGAAGTAGGTGAAGCCGGCGTCCATGAATAGGTCGACCATCCGCTTGGTCTGCTCGACGTCAATCGCCTCTCCCGCCTTGGGCAGGCGCATGAGGCCAAAGCCCAGCTTCTTGATGCCCTGCGCCCCGTCCGGTCCAATCGAGTACTGCGCCATGCTGGCTCCTCTCCCGTTGTGCCCGGCAGGCCCGTCCCCGCGTGCCGCCCGGCATGTCTGTGCTGGTCGCGGGCGTGCGGGCCCGCGCGAAACCCTAGTTCCTGCGATACCACGCGAGGCACATGGCGATGAAGTCTGCCATCTGCGCCCCGAAGTCCACCGGCTCACGCACGACGCCCAACTGGGCCACCGCCTCGCGCACGAGCGGGTTGTTGAGGCACGACCCTGACAGCCCCACGGCGTGGTGGTAGATAGTGTTGGCAAGCTCCTCGCAGCGCTCGGCCGGCACGCCCAGGGCGCGCGAGAGCCGGGCGTTCGTCTCGTCCAGGTGCTCGTAGTAGCCGCGCTTGAAGGCCACGAGGGCCTCGACGCTCACGTTGGTCTCGATGACGGTGAAGAGCAGGTCTGCGTAGCGGAAGTAGCGGCGGTGCCGGCAGCAGACGTCGGTCCACGCGGCCGCCGCGTCTTCTGGCGTGGGAAGCGACGCCATGGCGTCGAGCAGGTCCGCCGTGTAGGCGTCGCGCAGGTCGGCCATGATGAGCAGGAAGATCTCTTCCTTGGTGCGCACGTACTTGTAGAGGTTCGCGCGCGACCAGCCAAGCCGCTCGGCGATCGTGGTGAATGTGATCTGGTGGTAGGGGTGCTGCTCGAACAGCTCTCCCGCCGCGCCCTTGATCTGCTCCACGCGTCGACACTTCTGCTCGGCGCTTCTCGCGCGCTGAAACTCGGCCATGCTACGGTCTCCTCGCAAGTGACGATGTGTAGCCTTATGGTAGCGCATCGGGTGTCCCCGCGGCGGGCGTGCGGGTGAGGCCGGCGTGATGCCGCGGCGGGCACGCACGTGGCCGGCGGGTCGATGAGGCAGCGCGCCGGGCTCGTGCCGGCCGATTGGCGGCTATGCGCGCTTGTGGCCGTAGACGCGGGCGGGGCGGCACACCATGAGGGCCACGAAGACCGAGAGGCACGTGAGCGCGAGGCTGATGGGGTAGATCATCATGACCGTGGCGAACGCGGGGTGCGCGGGGAACACGAAGAGCACCCACAGGAAGCGCGAGCCGCAGACGCACACCGTGGTGATGAGCGCAGGCGTGAGCGAGATGCCAAACCCGCGCAGGTAGCCGCTGATGTTCTCGTAGGTGAGGCTGAAGACGTAGGAGGGGATGATGTAGCAAACGCGCACGTAGCCGATGCTCACGACCTGCGGGTCGCCGTTGAACAGCGACAGGATCTGGCGGCCAAAGACCACCAACACGGCAATCATCGCGCCGCAGACGAGCAGGTCCTCGGCAAGCGCCACCTTGAACGAGGCGAGGCAGCGGCCGATGTTGCGCGCGCCAAAGTTCTGGCTCACGAACGTGGTGCAGGCCTGAGAGAACGAGTTTACGAGGTTGTAGCAGACGTACTCGAGCGACAGCGCGGCGCTCGAGGCCGCCATGACCTCGGTGCCCAGGCTGTTGATGCTCGACTGGATGACAACGTTGGCCACGGCAAAGACCGCGCTCTGCAGGCCCGCCGGAAGGCCGATGCGTACGATGCGGCCCAGCACCGTGCGGTCGATGCCAATCTGGGAGGGCGCGATGCGCACGGGTGCGTCGATGCGCATGAGGCGCCAGAAGAGGATCGCCGCGCTTGCCGTGTAGCTGATGACGGTGGCGATGGCGCTTCCCGCCACGCCCCAGCCCAGCCCCGGGATGAAGGCGAAGTCGAGGGCCACGTTGAGCACGGCCGAGAAGGCGAGCGTCTGCAGGGGCATCTTGGTGACGCCGATGCTGCGAAGGATCGCCGCCTCGAAGTTGTAGAGCAGGATCGAGGGCATGCCCAGCAGATAGATGCGGAAGAAGAGCAGCGCCAGGTCGAAGGCGTCGGGCGGGACGTTGAGCAGGTGGAGGAGGGGTGCCGCGGCCAGCTCGCCCAGGATGGTCACGACGACGCCGAGCGCCGCCATGGCGACCGAGGTGTGCGAGGCGCGGCGCACGGTGGCCTCGTCGCCCGCGCCGATGGCGTTGGCGATCACGACGTTGGAGCCTAGCGCCACGCCGATGAACAGGTTGAGGATGAGCGACGAGATGGGCGTGTTGGAGCCCACGGCCGCCATGCTGAGCGCGCCGCCGTCTCCGGTGAAGTGGCCCACCATGACCACCGAGATGAGGTTCGAGAGCTGCTCGAGGATGCCGGTGAGGGCCACGGGTAGGGCAAAGAGCGGGATGTTTCTCCACAGCGACCCCGTGAGGATCTGCAGCTCCCCGCGCCTGCGCCCCTGCTCGTGCTCGCTCTTGTGCGCCCTCGCCTCTGCTGCCATACCACTCCCATTCGACTGTCTGCGTGCCCGTCTAGTCTAGTGACGCGACGTTACTTGTGGTGGCGCGAACCAGAAGGTTTACATACTCGCCACGTGCTCGAGGGCAAGCTCCACGAAGCGCTCGGCCACGGGCCAGCGCCACGAGTCTGCCGGCAGGGCGTAGTCGATGGCGTAGGTGGCATCCTGCCCCAGGTCAAAGACCGTGAGGCCGCGGGCCTGCTCGGGCGTCTTGGTGTCGTCGAGCAGGTCCTTGGGGCACACGCAGGCGCCCACGCCGCGCAGGGCCAGCGACAGCAGGGTCGCCATGTTGCGCGAGTAGGCGCGCACCTTGGGGCGAAAGCCGGCACGCGCGATGAGCTCGAGGCCCAGGCGGCCCGTGATGTCCTCGGGCGGGCTCAGCACGAAGGGGCATCCCGAGAGCGGGCTCACGTCGCCGCGGCCCAGGGGCTCGGTGAGCGCCTGGGGGTCGACGCCGTGACACTCGAGCAGCTCGGTGGTGGCGAGAAGCACCATGCGCTCGCGGAAGAGCGGGTGCGACTCGATGCGCGCGCTGCTTGCCGGCAGCACGCCAAACGCCACGTCGACCTGGCGGGCGAGCAGGCCGCGCAGGATGCCCTCGTTGGTGTCCTCGCGCAGGTCTACGCACACGTTGGGGTACTGCTCGCAGAAGCGCTCGATGACGGGTGGCAGCACCGTGCGCCCGCGCGTGAACGAGATGCCCACGCGCAGGGTGCCCGCCTGCAGGTTGTCGGGGCCCGCCACCTCGCGGCGCATGTCGTCGAGCTCGCGGGTGAGGCGCTTGGCGTGGACGAGGAAGGTCTGTCCCTCGTGCGTGAAGCGCAGGGGGTTGCTGCGCACGATGAGCTTGCAGCCCAGCTCGCGCTCGACGCCGGCGATGTGGGCCGAGAGCGTCTGCTGGGTCACGTGCAGCGCCGCCGCGGCCCGCGTGAAGCTGCCCTGCTCGGCAATGGCGCAGAAGTACTCCATGGTCTGGAAGTTCACGTTGACCCCCTCTGTTTCACAAGAATCGTTTGTATCAGCTATCGAGAATAACAGTTTGAAACCGTGGCCGTCTGGGTCGATAGTGCTCTATGCGCGGCCGTCCTACCTTCCAAACATCTCTCCGGCCGCGCGCATCTGCCCACCTCGTCCCTGAGGAGCCGCGCTTCATGCTTGAGCTGGTTGTCCTTGCCGTCTTCTGCCTTCAGCTCATCGTCTTCGTCGCCGCCGGAGCGGCGGTGACGGTTCCGCTCTCCGTGGGATTCATCCTCTTCTATGGCTATGGGCTCATGCGTGGCCACGACCCGGCCGAGCTCGTTCGCATGGCCCTCTCGGGCGTCTCGACCGCGCGCGGCGTCATCGAGAGCTTCGTGCTCATCGGCATCCTCACCGCCCTGTGGCGCGCGAGCGGCACCATCTCGCAGGTCGTGGTCATGGCGTCGCCCCTCGTGACGCCCGCGGTCGCCCCGCTCGCGAGCTTTGCCCTCACGTCGCTCATGTCGTTTCTCATGGGCACGGCCTTTGGCACCGCGGCCACGATGGGCGTCGTCTGCATGACGATGGCCCACTCTATGGGCGCAAACGCGCTGCTCTGCGGTGGTGCGGTGCTCGCCGGCGCCTACTTTGGCGACCGCGTCTCGCCCATGAGCTCGAGCTCGCTGCTCGTGCGCTCGATTACCCACACGTCGCTTGGCGGCAACTTCCGCGCGATGATGCGCTCCTCGCTTGTGCCGCTCGTCGTCGCGGCCGTGGCCTATGGCGTGCTGGGGGTGGCGCTTGCGCCTGCGACCTCGGGAGATGCGGGCGCGGTGTCGGGGGTGCTCGCGTCCTACTTCAGCCAGGGCGTCGTGGCCCTGCTGCCCGTGGTGCCCGTGCTCGTGCTGCCGCTTCTCAAGGTGGGCATGAAGCGGTCGATGGCCGCGAGCATTGCCCTGGCGGCCATCGTGTGCGTGCTCGTCCGCGGCGTGGCGCCCGCCGAGCTGCTCCAGGCGAGCGTCTTTGGTTACGTGCCAGCCGATCCTGGCGTGGCGCGCATCATGAGCGGCGGCGGCATCTTGTCGATGGCGAACGTCACGGCCATCGTGTGCCTGAGTTCGAGCTTTGCGGGCCTCTTCGAGGGAACCGGCCTGCTCGACGGCGTGCGCGGCCATGTCGACGCGCTCGCCGACACCCTCACGCCCTTTGGGGCGGTGCTCGCCGTGGTGGTGCCCGCCTCGATGGTGGCCTGCAACCAGACGCTGGGCACGATGCTCGCCCACGAGCTGTGCGCGGGCGTCGAGGGGAGCGACCGCGAGCTCGCCCTTGACCTCGAAGACTCGGCCGTCGTCGTGTCGCCGCTCGTCCCGTGGTCTGCCGCCTGCAGCGCGGTGGCGAGCATGTGCGCCGCCCCCGCCACCTGCTGGCTTGCGGCCTTCTACCTGTGGCTCATTCCCGCCTGGCACCTCGCGGCCTCGCTTGCGGGCCGCCGTGGGTCGCGCGCCTCGAAGGTCTCGCGCGGCCTTGTGCGCCTCACCCTGGGCGCCGCGGCGTAGCGCTCGCCCGGCCGCCTGTCTCGCTGATTTACGTGGCTCGTTAACGGCTCGGTGCGTCGTTCGATTTGCTGACGCCCCGATTGCCCCGCGCTTCTCGCCCCTCTCGCAGACGCCCATCGGTTCTGCACGTTTTGAATTTCGTCTCATTGGTTTTGCACGTCTGGGAGGCCGGGGACGTGTCAAACTAATGGCGCGACCCGCACTACGTGTCAAACCAATGGCGCGACCCGCACTACGTGCTAAACCAATGGCGTGATTCGCACGACATGCCAAACCGATGACGCGATGGGGCGCCGCTACTTCGTGCGGTAGCTCAGGTCGACCTCCTGCAGCTCGGCAAACGAGTCGATCTCGATGATGTGGGAGGGGTCGCACTCGCGCACGTGCACGTCGTAGGCGTCCGCGCGCACGCGCAGGGGCACGTCGTCCCAGAAGATCTGGCGCTCCTCCTTGCCCTGCTCGAACACCTCGGGCAGGTCTGCCGCGAGGCGCGCGCCGTCCGCGCCGTCCCAGTAGGAGAGGCCCACCATCTGCCAGCAGGGCCTGTCGCTTCCCTTGGCAAGGCGCGTGATGCGGCCCTCCTCGGTTGTCTCGAACATCCAGTCCTCGGTCTTGTCGACCGGAAACGCCAGGTAGTTCGATTGGTACTGGTACTTGCTGATGTAGCTCGGATCGGTGAGATACAGGTCGCTCTCGAAGGCGTAGGCGTTTGCGAAGTGGTCCTTCGCCGCCACTGCCGACGAGATGTTGTTCGTCTGGTCGAACAGCGGGTTGTCGATGAAGGTGGCCTGAGGGTACTTCTTGAGCAGCACGTCAAACTCGTCTGCGAGGTAGCCGCGCACCACGTAGATCTCCTCGATGCCCACGGCGATGACGGCGTCGAGCAGGCGCTCGATGAAGCGCTTGCCGTGCACGCGCACGAGCGGCTTGGGGGTGTTCACCGTGATGGGCAGCATGCGGCTGCCAAAGCCCGCGCCGAAGAACACGGCACGGCGGGCGCGGTAGGGCTCGAGCGCCATGAAGC
>NZ_CEVYAT010000036.1:0-12447 GCF_982402205.1 Parolsenella sp.
ATGTAGGGGTTCTGCTGCGGGGGAGAAGGGACGGGCTGGCGGCCCTGCGCGCGCCGCGTGCCCGGCTGATCGACGTAGGGGCTGACTCCCGGCTGACCGGCATAGGGGGCGCCGCCTGGCTGGGCCGCGTAGGGGTTACCCTGCGCGTATGGCTCGGCCGACGTGCGGCCCTGAACCTGCGTGCGGTCGTTGTCGTAGGGCTGCGCCATGCCCCTCCCTTCGTAGGTCTCCCATCCTAGCCGCGTATGGGGAGGGCCCCGCAGATTCGACGAAATCTACGGGCCTTGGGATGGCGTGCGGGAGAGGCGCCGCGAGTGGGCAGCCGTCGCGATGCGCGTGCGAGAGGGACGGGCACCGCCGGACGCCAACGCCCTACTCGTACGTGTAGAAGCCCTTGCCGGTCGACTCGCCCAGCTCGCCGCGGTCGATCATGGCCTTGAGCATGGAAGCGATCTGCTTGTAGTTGTACGGCAGCATCATCTTCTTGAGCAGCGGGTTCAGCAGGCCCGGCACCTTCTGGTACTGCATCACGATGTTATAGGCGGTGTTGAGGCCCACCGTGTCGATGATCTGGAATGGGCCCTTGGGGGCGCCGGTGCCGTGCGTCCAGGCGATGTCGATGCTCTGGGGGTCGCTCACGCCCGACGCCCACAGGTCCATGCCCGACAGCAGGAACGGCACGAGCATCGAGTTGAGCAGGTAGCCGCTCTTCTCCTTGCGCACGGGCAGGGGAATCATGTTGATCTGCTCGGCAAAGGCGACCATCTCGTCGAAGTGCGCGGGGCTGGTGTCGCTCGTGCCCATGACCTCGGCGGTGTTGTTCTTCCAGATGGAGTTGGCAAAGTGCAGGGCCAAGAAGCGGTCGGGGCGGCCGGTGAACTTGGCCATGGCCGAGGGCAGCAGGGTCGAGGAGTTCGTGGCGACAACGGTCTTCTCGGGCAGCACCGGCGCGAGCTTGCCGTAGAAGGCCTCCTTGGCCGAAAGCTCCTCGGCCATGCTTTCGATGACGAGGTCGGCGTTGGCCACGGCGGCGGCGAGGTCGAGCTCGATCCTGATGGAGGAGTAGGCGCGCTCGACGCGCTCGAGGCAGGCCGCGGCGTCGAGGGGCTCGCCGGGCTTGGAGAGGCCCGCGCACCAGGTGCCCTCGCCGCTCGCCATCTCCTCGATGGCCGCGCGGTAGGTCTCGTGCAGGTGGTCGAGCTTGGGCTGCGTGCGTCCGATGCTGCCCTCGCTCCTCAGCCAGATGGTGACGCTCTTGCCGCAGTAGGCCGCCTGGAACGCGATCTGGCTTCCCAGCACGCCTCCGCCGGCAACGACGACGTTGTTGAACTCCATGGGTCCTCCCAAGGGTTGCGGGTGTCATGTGCGTGCCACGTAACCATAGCGGCGCGGGTTTGGCGTCCGCGCTTCTGCGAGCGGCCGCCAGTGCGTGGTGGACGGTGTTATGTAAACCTGCGAGCGTGTGCCCAGCGAGTAGGACGAGTAGGGCGAGGGGGGGAGAAGGACGAGGACGAGTAGAGCGTGGCCGAGAAGGACGAGTAGGACGAGGGGGAGAAGGACGGGGCGAACGGGGCGTGGCCGAGATGGGCGAGGCGAGCAGGCGAGGACGAGCAGGGCGTTCGGCGTCCTCCCCGCAACTGTGTGCCTTGCGTGCGCCCGCGCCGCCGCGGCATCGATAATTCTCACCTTGTGCAATACTGCTCACGCTGTGCAACAACTACATAGTTGGGACAGATAAGCTACGGGCTTAACTGTCCCAACTTGGGACAATACCTGCCTGTGCAACTGTCCCAGGCAGCCGGAGGAGGAACACTTGCAAGAAGCGCTTGCCACGGGGTGCGCTCCCGTTCGTCTCGACCGCCGCATCAGGCGCAGCAGGACGCGCCTGCGCGACGCCCTCGTGGCAGAGATCGCCGCCACCGGCGACCTGTCGCGCGTCACGGTCACGGCCGTCACGGAGCGCGCCGGCCTCACGCGTCGCACGTTCTACTCGCACTTCCACGACATCCCCGAGCTGGTCGACGCCATCGAGACCGAGGCCCTGGCAGACATCCGCGCGTTGGTCGCGGGCATCGTCGCCACGAACCTCGACGAGCTCGCCGGCGCCCTCGACGCCCTCGAGCCCGCCCCCGGCGCGGTCGAGCTGCTCGAGTACTTCCGCGACAACGCCGGCCACCTTACGGCCCTGCTCGGCCAGGGTGGCGACCCCGCCTTCGTCGAGAAGATCAAGGCCGTCTGCACCGACGCCGTCTGCGCCCGCGCCCTCGACGGCATCGACGCCCGGGCCCTTGGACCCTTCTTCGACTACTACCTCGCCTTTGCCGTGTCGGCCGAGGCCGGCGTCCTCACGCGCTGGCTCACGGGCGGCATGCGCGAGGACGTGCGCACGATGGCCCTCATGATGACGGCTCTCGCCTTCGTGCGCCCTGGCGACCTCTACGGCAAAAAGATCGACCTCGACGTGCCGGCCTACGCGCTGGCCCTCATGCGCTCGAGCGTGGCGGGGAACCACGCCGACGCGCCCGCACCTCATGACAGCAAGACGGCCCACGCCGCCCAGACCAAGGAGAGCGACCATGACTAACAACCCGGCTTCGTCCAACGCGGCCCAGGCCCGCGTGGCCCGCGGCATCGAGTTGGTCGAGAACGGCGCCGAGCTGCGCCCCGCCAACAAGACCGACTTCTCGCGCGCGCAGCTGCGCCTGGGCATCGACGTGGGCTCCACCACCGTCAAGCTCGCCGTCATCGACGAGCGCGACCGCATCGTCTACGCCAACTACCAGCGCCACCACACCGACATCCGCGCCACCGCCAAGGAGCTCTTCGAGGGCGCGGCCAAGGTGCTCGGCGACGCCTCGATGCGCGTCTCGATCACCGGTTCGGGCGGCCTGCTGCTCGCCAAGTGGCTCGACCTCGAGTTCGTCCAGGAGGTCATCGCCTCCAAGCGCGCCGTCGAGACGCTCATCCCGCAGACCGACGTTGCCATCGAGCTGGGCGGCGAGGACGCCAAGATCATCTACTTCGACAACGGCATCGAGCAGCGCATGAACGGCACCTGCGCCGGCGGCACGGGCGCGTTCATCGACCAGATGGCGAGCCTGCTGCACACCGACGCGGGCGGCCTCAACGAGCTCGCGCGCAACGCCACCCACATCTATCCCATCGCCAGCCGCTGCGGGGTCTTTGCCAAGACCGACGTCCAGCCGCTGCTCAACGAGGGCGCCGCCCCCGCCGACGTCGCCGCCTCGATCTTCCAGGCTGTCGCCAACCAGACCGTCTCGGGCCTCGCCTGCGGCCACCCCATCCGCGGCCACGTGGCCTTCCTGGGCGGCCCGCTGCAGTACCTCTCCGAGCTGCGCCACCGCTTCTACGAGACGCTCGGCCTCGACGAGGAGCACCGCATCGTTCCCACCAACGCCCACCTGTTCGTGGCGACCGGTGCCGCCCTTGCCGGCGAGACCGACAAGCACGTGACGTTTGCCGAGGTCATCGACGCGCTCGACAACCTGGGCGACATGCAGGGATCCGAGGTCCAGCGCCTCGACCCGCTGTTCGCGAACGACGAGGAGCTCGCCGAGTTCCACGCGCGCCACGACGCGCAGGTGGTTCCCAAGGGCGACCTCACGAGCTACCGCGGCCGCGTCTTCATTGGTATCGACGCCGGCTCCACCACGATGAAGGCCGCCGTGGTGGGCGAGGACGGCGAGTTGCTCTACACCTGGTACGGCAACAATCGCGGCGACGTGCTGGGCTGCGCCCGCACGATCATGGACGACATCTACGACAAGCTGCCCGAGGGCACGACCATCGGCCACGTGACCACCACCGGCTACGGCGAGGCCCTGCTCATCGAGGCCCTGCGCGCCGACTCCGGCGAGATCGAGACGGTCGCCCACCTGCGCGGCGCCAAGGCCTTCGTGCCTGGCTTCGAGTTCATCCTCGACATAGGCGGCCAGGACATGAAGTGCCTTCGCGTGAAGGATGGCGTCATCGAGCACATCATGCTCAACGAGGCGTGCTCCTCGGGCTGCGGCTCCTTCATCGAGAGCTTCGCCGACTCCATGGGCCTTACGGTCCAGGAGTTCGCCCGCGCCGCCATGGGTGCCGAGAAGCCCGTTGACCTGGGCAGCCGCTGCACCGTCTTCATGAACTCGCGTGTCAAGCAGGCCCAGAAGGAGGGCGCGACGGTGGGCGACATCGCCGCCGGCCTGTCCTACTCGGTCATCAAGAACGCCCTGTTCAAGGTCATCAAGATGCGCGACCCCGAGGAGATCGGCAAGTACGTCGTGGTCCAGGGCGGCACCTTCATGAGCGACGCCACCCTGCGCGCCTTCGAGAAGCTCACCGGCCGCGAGGCCATCCGCCCCGACATCGCTGGCTGCATGGGCTGCTACGGCGCCGCCCTGCTCGCCCGCGACCGCGCCGGCGCCGAGGGCACCTCGACGCTGCTCTCGCGCGACGAGATCGACAACCTGCAGGTCAAGCAGACCAAGGCCCACTGCGGCCGCTGCTCCAACAACTGCCTGCTCACGATTAACAACTTTGGCAACGGCCGCAAGTTCATCACGGGCAACCGCTGCGAGAAGGGCGCCGGCCACAAGAAGGCCAAGACGGCTGCCCCCAACCTGTTCGCGTTCAAGAACAAGCTGCTGTTCGACCGCCCCGTGCTCGACCCTAAGACCGCCCCGCACGGCACCGTGGGCATTCCGCGCGCGCTCAACATGTACGAGAACTACCCCTTCTGGCACGCGTTCTTCACCGAGCTGGGCTTCTCGGTGGTGCTGTCCGACCAGTCGACCAAGAAGACCTACGAGGCGGGCATCGAGTCGATGCCGTCCGAGTCCGTCTGCTACCCGGCCAAGCTCAGCCACGGCCACATCATGAACCTGCTCGAGAAGGACCCCGACTTCATCTGGATGCCCTGCATCCGCTGGGAGCGCCAGGAGGACGAGACGGCGGGCAACCACTACAACTGCCCCATCGTCATGAGCTATCCGCAGGCCCTGGGCCTCAACGTCGACGAACTGGCGCAGCCCCAGGTCGAGTTCCTCGACGCCTTCGTGCCCTATGACGACAAGCGTGAGCTCAAGCGCCGCCTCTACGAGCTCATCAGCGTGCAGCGCGAGGCCGACGCCGCCAACGGCCGCGGCCGCTTCAAGGGCGAGCACATCACCCGCGCCGAGATCGACCGCGCGGTGAACGCTGCATGGGAGGCCGACCTCGAGTTCAAGCAGACCATGCGCCGCAAGGGCGACGAGACCCTCGAGTGGATGGAGAAGAACGACGCGCACGGCATCGTGCTCGCGGGACGCCCCTACCACAACGACCCCGAAATCAACCACGCCATCCCCGAGCTCGTGAACAGCTTTGGCTTCGCGATCCTCACCGAGGACTCCGTGGCCCACAAGATGCGTCCCGAGCGCCCCATCCGCGTCGTCGACCAGTGGATGTACCACTCGCGCCTCTATCGCGCCGCGCGCTTCGTGGCGAGCCGCAACGACCTCGACCTCATCCAGCTCAACAGCTTTGGCTGCGGCCTCGACGCCCTCACCACCGACCAGGTGCAGGAGATCCTCGAGGCCTCGGGCAAGATCTACACCGTGCTCAAGATCGACGAGGTGAGCAACCTCGGTGCCGCGCGCATCCGTGTGCGCTCGCTCATGGCCGCCCTCTCCGAGCAGCGCGAGGAGCTCGAGCGCAAGGTCGCCGAGGGTACGCTGGCGCCGGCCGGCCCCGTCGACGTCCACAACGCCGACGGCTCGCTTGCCCACGCCACCACCACGGCGAGTGGCCTGCCCGTCTGGCGCGAGGCCAAGAGCGCCGCGTTCAACAAGGTGCGCTACACCAAGCAGATGCAGGAGAGCGGCTACACGCTGCTGTGCCCGCAGATGTCGCCCGTGCACTTCGAGCTCGTCGAGCAGCTGCTCATCCACGCCGGCTTCAACGCGGTGCTGCTGCCCTCCGTTGACCACGGCGCGGTCGAGGCGGGCCTCAAGTACGTTAACAACGACATCTGCTACCCATCGATCCTGGTCACGGGCCAGATCATGGAGGCCATCGAGAGCGGCAAGTACGACCTCACCCGCACGGCCGTCATCATCTCCCAGACCGGCGGCGGCTGCCGCGCCACTAACTACATCGCGCTGATCCGCAAGGCCCTGCGCGACTCGGGCCACCCCGAGATCCCGGTGGTCTCGCTCACCGCGGCGAGCGGCCTCGACGAGGACAACCCCGGCTTCAACGTCTTCAAGCCCGACCTCATCGTCCACGCGGTCTACGCGCTGCTCTATGGCGACCTCATCATGCAGATGCTCTACCGCGTGCGCCCCTACGAGGCCAAGCCCGGCTCCGCTGACGCCCTCTACGAGCAGTTCATGGAGCGTGCCAAGGCCGAACTCGTCTCCTGCGGCCAGCGTGGCTTCCTCAAGCTGTGCCAGGACTCGATCGACGCCTTCGAGACGCTGCCGGTGGTCAACGACCGCTCCAAGCCGCGCGTGGGTGTTGTGGGCGAGATCCTCGTCAAGTTCCACCCCACGGCCAACAACGAGGTCGTGCGCGTCATCGAGCAGGAGGGCTGTGAGGCCGTGGTTCCGGGCCTGGTCGACTTCTTCCTCTTTGGCATGACGAGCCCCATGAACATGCGCGGCGAGCTGGGCACCAAGTTCCGCAAGCGCCTCACGCACCAGACGGGCATCAAGGTGATCGAGGCCATGCGCGAGCCCATCAACCGCATGCTCGAGAAGACCACGCGCTTCGCGAGCTACCCCGACATCTACGAGCTCGCCGCCAAGGCCAAGCAGATCCTGTCGCTGTGCAACACGATGGGCGAGGGCTGGCTGCTCACGGCCGAGATGTGCGACCTCATCGAGACGGGCACGCCCAACATCGTGTGCTGCTCGCCGTTCGCCTGCCTGCCCAACCACGTCGTGGGCAAGTCGGTCATCAAGCGCCTGCGCGAGATGCACCCCGAGAGCAACATCGTGGCCGTCGACTACGACCCGGGTGCATCCGAGGTGAACCAGCTGAACCGCATCAAGCTCATGATCAGCGTGGCCAAGGAGAACTTCCGCGCGGCCCGCGCCGCCTCGACCGAGGCCGGAGCCGCGGCGTTTACCCTGGTGAACCCCGCCGACCCCACGACCAACGTGGTGGCGCCCCTGGCCGGCGCGGACCTGGCCGACGACGCGTGCGAGAATGGCGCCTGCGCCGTGCCCGAGGCCCTGCCGCTGACCCGCGAGCAGCTCGAGCGCATCGAGGCCGCCAAGGTTGCTGCCGCCGAGCGCGCCGCCGCGGCCGAGAGGGGCGAGGCAGACGCCACGCCCGTGGCCGGCGACGACGCCTGCGCCGCTCCCGCAGACGGCGAGGTCGAGTAGGGCGAGCCCGGGGGTGACGTGGCCCCGCTGACGGCGAGGCCACGGACGCCTTGCGCGCCCGGCGGCGGGCAGCTGCTGCTACCATAAGAGTTTGCGTACAAGCGGCCCGCCCGGCACCTGCGCCGGGCGGGCCTCACTCACAAGGATTGGGACGACATGAGCGACCAGAACACTGCCGCGCCTACCAGCTCCGATGCCCCCAAGCCCCTGTGGGGCGGCCGCTTCTCCGCCGCACCCACCGGCGAGCTCGAGCGCTTCGGCGCCTCGCTGCCGTTTGACAAGCGCATGTGGCGCCAGGACATCCGCGGCTCCAAGGCCCACGCCGCGATGCTCGCGCACCAGGGCGTCATCTCCGAGCAGGATGCCGAAGAGATCCGTGCCGGCCTCGACGAGATCGCCGGCCAGATCGAGCGCGGCGAGTTCGTCTTTGACGTCGACCGCGACGAGGACATCCACATGGCCATCGAGCGCGTGCTCACCGAGCGCATTGGCGCCGCCGGAGGCCGCCTGCACACGGGCCGCTCGCGCAACGACCAGACCGTGGTCGACACGCACATGATCGCCCGCGACCTCGCCGACGAGATCATTGCCTCGCTCGTGAAGCTCGAGGCCGTCCTACTCGAGCGCGCCGAGGGCGAGTTTGGCGTGGTCATGCCTGGCTACACCCACATGCAGCCCGCTCAGCCGGTGCTGCTGAGCCACCACCTGCTCGCGTACTTCTGGATGTTCAACCGCGACCTCAAGCGCGTGCGGGACTCCCGCGCCGCGGCCAACGTCTGCCCGCTGGGTGCCGCCGCGCTCGCCGGCACCACCTACCCGCTCGACCGCTTCATGACGGCCGAGGACCTGGGCTTCTCGGGCCCCACCGCCAATTCGATGGACTCGGTGAGCGACCGCGACTACCTGCTCGACCTCATCTACGCCTGCAGCGTGTGCCAGATCCACCTCTCGCGCCTGTGCGAGGAGCTCGTGTGGTGGAGCTCGGCCGAGTTTGGCTTCGTCGAGATGGACGACGCCCACTCCACCGGCTCGTCGATCATGCCGCAGAAGAAGAACCCCGACTTCGCCGAGCTCGTGCGCGGCAAGTCCGGCCGCGTGGTGGGCGACCTCACGAGCCTGCTCGTGACGGTCAAGGGCACGCCGCTCACCTATGACAAGGACCTGCAGGAGGACAAGGAGCCGCTGTTCGACGCCGCCGACACGGTGCTGGGCTCGCTCATGGCCTGCACGGGCATGCTTGCCACCTGCACCTTCAAGGAGGACCGCATGCGCGAGGCCTCGCACGAGGGCTACATGGCGGCGACCGACCTCGCCGACTACCTCGTGGGCAAGGGGATGCCGTTCCGCACCGCCCACTCCGTGGTGGGCCGCATCGTGGGCGACTGCGTGCGCGAGGGCGTGACCCTGCAGCAGCTTTCCACCGATGAGCTGCGCAGCTACTCGGAGCTCTTCGACGACGACGCCCACGAGGCGCTCGACATCGACAACATCGTGCGCCGCCGTACCACCTTTGGCGGCACCGGCCACGAGGCCGTGCGCGCGCAGCTCAAGCTCGCGCACGAGGCCTATGACGCCGCCGAGGCCGCGCTGGGGGAGTAGGCCACAGCCCCTTTGGCCCATAGTTGCGAGGAGGAGGCCCGCTCAGCCGTGTGGTTGAGCGGGCCTCTCGTATGTCGGGCCGCGTCTGCGGCTTGTCTGCCTCTCGGAGCTTGCAGTCCTGCACCGCAAGCCGCGTTCCTCGGCCTAAGAAAAATCCCCGCCTGGCCACGTGGCTGAGCGGGGATTCGCTTGTTGTGCGGGAGCCTGGCCGGCTGCCTACTGCGCCGCGTCGGTGCCCGAGTCGGGCGTGGGCGTTGGCGTGGGCTCGGGGGTGGGCGTCGGTTCGGTGGTCGTGGTGCCGCCGGTTTCGGTGCCCGTGCCGCCGTTGCCACCGTTTCCGCCGCCGGTTCCGCCGTTGCCACCCGTGGTGGTCTCGCCGGTGGTGGTCTCGGTGTCGGTGGCCTCCTCGGTCGTGGCCTCGGTCTCGGGCTGCGGGTCGTTGGCGTTGGCCGAGGTGTTGGAGAACTTCCAGGAGGTGTTCTCCTTGTAGGTGGGCAGCGTGGCGTTGGCCATGGGCCAGTCGGCGCGCGGCGTGTCAGAGAGCACGGCGTTCACGAAGTAGCCGAAGGCCACGTTGGACGTCGTGTCGGGGTGCAGGCGCGTGGCGGTGTCCTGGCCCTTGTAGCCGGTCCACACTGCCACCGACAGCTGCGGGGTGTAGCCGCAGAACCACAGGTTCTCGGTGTTGTCGGTGGTGCCGGTCTTGCCGGCCACGGGCTGGTTGATGGTGAGCGAGTTGTACATGCGGCTCGCGGTGCCGTTCGTGACGACGCCCTCGAGCACCTCGGTGGCGGCGCGGGCCACGCCCTCGTCCATGACGCGGGTGGGGCTGTCCTTGTGCTCGTAGACGGTGTTGCCGTTGCGGTCCTCGATCTTGGTGATGGCCACCGGGTCGCGGTGCTCGCCGCCATTTGCCAGCGTCGCGTAGGCTTCGGCCATCTCGAGGGGCGAGGTGAGGTTGGCGCCCAGGATCGTGGAGCCGTAGGGCTGCAGGTCAGACGAGATGCCCATGTCATGGGCCGTCTGTACCACGTTGTCGACGCCCACGGCCATGCCCACCTGCACGTAGCCGGTGTTGGAGGACTTCGCGGTGGCATCTGCCAGGGTGATCGTGCCGTAGGAGGTGTTGGCGAAGTTCTGTACCTTCCAGGAGTTCGTGACCTGGATGGGCGAGTTGCAGTTGATGAGCACGTTGGGGTTCATGCCTTGCTTGAGCGCGGTCACGAGCGTGAAGACCTTGAAGCTCGAGCCCGTCTGCTTGAAGGCGGTGGTGGCTGCGTTGACCTGGGCGTCGTCGGTGTCGCCGTAGAAGTCCTTGCCGCCCACCATGGCCTTGATGTAGCCGGTCGAGGGGTCGATGGCGACCATGGCGCTGTCGAGGCGCCCGTTGCCCGTCTCGTCGAGCATGCGGGTCACGGCGTCCTGCGCGGCCTGCTGCATCGTGGGGTCGAGCGTGGTGTAGACCTTGAGGCCGCTTTGCACGATGGTGTCCTGCGAGAAGTCGCCCTCGAGCAGGCCCTTCACGTAGTTGGTCCAGAACGGGTAGGTGCCCTGGTTGTCCATCGTGGAGCTGCCGAGGTTGAGGACGAGGTCCTCGGCCTGGGCGCTGTCATGCTCCTCCTGGGTGATGTCGCCCAGGCGCAGCATGTTGTCGAGGACCTTGTTGCGGCGCTCCTTGGCGGCGTCGGGGTTCTGCGTGGGGTCGTAGTAGGAGGGCGAGTTGGGCAGGCCGATGAGCGTGGCCGCCTCGGCCAGGGTGAGCTCGCTGGCGTGCTTGCTGAAGTAGGTCTCGCTCGCGGCCTCGATACCATAGGCACCGTGGCCGTAGTAGATGGTGTTGAGGTACATCAGCAGGATCTGGTCCTTGGAGTACATCTTCTCCATCTCGACGGCGATGTAGGCCTCGCGGACCTTGCGCTTGATGGTCTTGTCGAACTGCTCGTCGGACAGGACGGTGTTGCGCACGAGCTGCTGGGTGATGGTCGAGGCGCCCTCCGAGCGGCCCGCGAGCTGCGAGACGATGGCGCGCGCGATGCCCATGGGGTCGATGCCGTTGTGGCTGTAGAAGCGTTCGTCCTCGACGTCGACGGTGCCCTTCCAGACGTAGGGCGAGACCTCGTCTTGGGAGATGGAGCGGCGGTTCTCGAGGTAGAACGTCGCGATGGTGTTGCCATCGGCGTCATAGACTTCGCTGGGCTCGGCCACGAGGTAGGCGTCGGCCGAGGTGTAGTCGGGCAGGTCCTGCAGCCACGACTCGACGACGGCGCCCAGCGACACGGCCAGGGCTATGCATAGCAGCACCAGAAAGCCGGCGATGCCGGCGGCCGAGAAGCCGACGATGTGCGTCTTTGCGTGGGCGCGTGCGCGGCGCTTGCGAATTCCCATGCGAAAAACCTCCTGTGTGGAGTGAAGACAATCTTTGTCATTATCCGCCAAATCCGTACGCGTGGTCTATAGGTGCGCGCTTTTGTGCGAGCCGTCCACATCCCTGTGCGCGGGGACAAGGGGACGGGTCTTTTGTCCCCGCTTCGTGTGCCTGTCGCGACTGCTCTGCCCCTCTCGGCCGACCGCGTGCCCAACGCGACTAAGTCGGGCCCCTGGGAGGCCGGTTTGGTCGCGCTGGGCACGCGACGTGCCCATCCCCATGTCCCCTCGTTGCGTTTTCGTGAGTGTCCGATAGATGCCCTAGACTGGGGAGAGCTTCGAGGGAGAGCGAGGACGCATGGTGGGTACTCAGGATAGGCGAGGTCGGCGGGCAAGCCTGGCGGTGGGCGTCATGGGCGCGGCCGTGCTCGTGGCCGTGCTCGTTCCGCTCGTGCTCATCAGCGCCTACAACCACTCCTATGCCGACGACTGGCACTACGGCGTCTGGGCGCACCTTGCCCTTCAGGACACCGGCAGCGTGCTCGCCGCGCTGGGCGCCGCCCTGCAGCAGGTGAGAAACGCCTGGTTCGACTGGCAGGGAACCTACTCGGCGATCTTCCTCATGGCCATCGAGCCCAGCGTGTTTGGCGAGCAGTGTTATGTGATCGCTGCCCCGCTCGTCATGGCGCTGCTCGTGGCGGGCACGCTCTTCTTCGCGCGTGCCACGCTCGTCGAGCTGCTGGGCTGCGAGCGCGGCCTCGCCGTGGGCGTGGCGTGCCTCGTCGTGGCCGTGCAGCTGCTGCTGCAGCCGAGCCCCGTCGAGGGCATCTTCTGGTACAACTCCGCCATCTACTACACCGGCTACCATGCCGCGGCGCTGGCGCTGCTGGGCTGCGTGGCGCGCATCTGCAACCCCGCGCGCACGACGCGCCCGCGTGGCGCCATCGTGGCGTCGTGCGTGCTCGCGGCCTTCGTGGCGGGCGGCAACTTCGTGACGGCGCTCGTCGTGGCCGAGGTCATGGTCGTCGTCATCTGCGCGCTGCTTGCGGGAGGCCGCCGCTCGGCACAGGACGTGCTGCCCGCGTTTGCCCTGCTCATCGTGGGTCTTGCC
>NZ_CEVYAT010000037.1:0-11171 GCF_982402205.1 Parolsenella sp.
AGCGTCGCAAGGACGGCGTGCCCGCCAAGGTCGCCACGATCGAGTACGACCCGAACCGCTCCGCCCGCATCGCGCTGCTCCACTACGTCGACGGCGCCAAGGCCTACATCCTGTGCCCCAAGGGCCTCCAGGTTGGCGACATGGTCATGAGCGGCCCCGAGGCCGACATCAAGCCCGGCAACTGCCTGCCGCTGTCCGAGATCCCCGTTGGTACGCTCGTCCACGCCGTGGAGTTCCAGCCCGGCCGTGGCGCCGCCATCGCCCGCTCCGCCGGCAACTCCTGCCAGCTGATGGGCAAGGAGGGTGGCTACGCCATCCTTCGCATGCCGTCCTCCGAGATGCGCCGCGTGCTCATTACCTGCCGCGCCACCATCGGCGAGGTTGGCAACGCCGAGCACGCCAACATCAAGATCGGCAAGGCCGGTCGTAACCGCTGGGCCGGCGTCCGTCCGACCGTCCGTGGTACGGTCATGAACCCGGTCGACCACCCGCACGGCGGCGGCGAGGGCAAGAACCACACCTCTGGTCGTCCCTCCGTGTCCCCGTGGGGCAAGCCTGCCAAGGGCAAGAAGACGCGTGACCCGAAGAAGTCCACGAACCGTCTGATCATCCGTCGTCGCAAGACGAAGTAACGCGAGAAGTAGGAGAAAGCACCTATGAGCAGAAGTCTCAAGAAGGGCCCGTTCGTGGAGACTCGCCTCCTTTCGCGTGTCGCTGCGATGAACGAGGCTGGCAAGAAGGAGGTCATCAAGACCTGGTCGCGCTCCTCGACCATCTTCCCCGAGATGGTTGGTCACACGATCGCCGTCCACGATGGCCGCAAGCACGTCCCCGTGTACATTACCGAGTCCATGGTTGGTCACAAGCTGGGCGAGTTCGCCCCGAGCCGCACCTTCCGTGGCCACAAGCAGGCTTAAGGAGGTACTGACTAATGGCTAAGAACACCAACCCGAACTGGGTCTCCGCGACCGCCAAGTACGTCCGCGTCGCTCCGCGCAAGGCTCGCCTTGTCGTTGACCAGGTCCGTAACCAGCCCGTCGCACGTGCCTTCGAGCTGCTCCAGTTCTGCGAGCGCGCCGTCGCCGTGGACGTCGAGAAGGTCCTGAAGTCCGCCGTGGCCAACGCCTACCAGAACAAGGGCATGCGTCCCGAGTCCCTCGAGGTCGTCGCCGCCTACGTCGACGAGGGCCCGACGCTCAAGCGCATCCGCCCGCGCGCCAAGGGCTCCGCGAGCCGCATCAACAAGCGCACGAGCCACATCACCATCACCGTCGCTCCCCGAAAGGAGGCGTAAAGCCACATGGGTCAGAAGGTTTCCCCCACTGGTTTCCGCCTCGGAGTCACCGAGAACTGGCGCTCCCGTTGGTACGCCGACAAGGACTACGCCACCACGCTCGGCAATGACCTCGAGATTCGCAAGTACCTCAACAAGCGTCTGGCCAAGGCTGCGCTTTCCCGCGTGGAGATCGACCGCGCCGGCGACAAGGTGAAGGTCACCATCTACACCGGCCGCCCCGGCATCGTCATCGGCAAGAAGGGCGCCGAGATCGACGGTCTCCGCTCCGAGCTCGAGAAGATCGCCAAGGTCGGTAAGGGCCAGGTCAACGTCGACGTCATCGAGGTTAAGCGCCCCGAGCTCGACGCCTCCCTCGTTGCTCAGAGCGTCGCTGACCAGCTCGAGCAGCGCATCGCCTTCCGTCGCGCCATGCGCAAGGCCGTGCAGTCTGCCCGCAAGGCCGGCGCTAAGGGCATCCGCATCCAGTGCTCCGGCCGTCTCGGCGGCGCTGAGCTGGGCCGTCGCGAGTGGTACCGCGAGGGTCGCGTGCCCCTGCACACCCTTCGTGCCTGCATCGACTTCGGTGAGGCTACCGCTCGCACCACCATGGGCGCCTGCGGCGTGAAGGTTTGGATCTACGTCGGCGAGAAGCTCCCCGGCCAGCCCAAGCCGCAGCCGGCCCTCGAGGGCTCCTCGCGTCCCCGTCGTCGCAATGAGAGGAGGGGCAACTAATGCTGGCTCCTAAGCGTATTCTTCACCGCAAGGTGCAGCGTGGCTCCATGAAGGGCCACGCCAAGGGCAACACCCAGCTGCACTTCGGTGAGTACGGCATCGTCGCCCTTGAGGCTCACTGGATCACCAACCGCCAGATCGAGGCCGCCCGTATCGCCATGACCCGTTACATGAAGCGTGGCGGTAAGGTCTGGATCACGATCTTCCCGGACAAGCCCATCTCCAAGAAGCCCGCCGAGACCCGCATGGGTAAGGGTAAGGGCAACCCCGAGGAGTGGGTGGCCGTGGTCAAGCCCGGCCGCATCATGTTCGAGATTGGTGGCGTCTCCGAGGAGATCGCCAGGGAGGCTCTCCGTCTTGCCCAGCACAAGCTGCCCATCAAGACGAAGATTGTCACCCTTGCCGACCAGCAGGCTGGGAAGGACGAGTAACCCATGAAGATGAACGAGATCCGCGAGTTCTCCGACGAGGAGCTCGCCAAGAAGCTTGAGGACGGCCGCGCCGAGCTCTTCAACCTGCGTTTCCAGATGGCCACCAGCCAGCTGGACAACACGGCCCGCGTGACCAACGTCAAGCGCGACATCGCTCGCATCCAGACCGAGATGCGCGCCCGCCAGATCGCCGCTGAGGCGAAGTAGAAGAGTCTAGGGAGAAGAACATGAGCGATACCGAGGCTCGTAGCTCGCGTAAGGTGCGCGTGGGCGTCGTTACCTCCATCTCCGGTGCCAAGTCCATCACCGTGAAGATCGACAACCGCAAGCGCCACCCCAAGTACGGCAAGATGATTACCGTCACCAAGAAGCTCCACGCCCACGACGAGAACGAGGCCGCGCACGTTGGCGACACCGTCAAGGTCATGGAGACGCGTCCCCTGTCCAAGACGAAGCGTTGGCGCCTCGTCGAGGTCGTTGAGGCCGCCAAGTAACTGCCAAGGCCATCTATCGGCCCATGTGCGCTGCTCGTGAGGGTGCACCTCTGGGCCGGATGAGCTTCTGAAAGGGATTTGCAATGATTCAGATGCAGACCATGCTCACCGTCGCCGATAACTCCGGCGCCAAGAAGGTGAGGTGCATTAAGGTTCTGGGTGGCTCGAAGCGCCGTTACGCCGGCATCGCCGACGTCGTCATCGCCGCCGTCCAGGAGGCCACGCCGGGCGGTTCCGTCAAGAAGGGTGACGTCGTTCGCTGCGTCATCGTTCGCACCGTCAAGGAGACCCGCCGCAAGGACGGCTCCTACATCAAGTTCGACGAGAACGCCTGTGTCCTCATCGACAAGGACGGTAACCCGACCGGCACCCGTATCTTTGGCCCCGTCGCCCGTGAGCTGCGCGATCACAAGTACATGAAGATCGTCTCGCTCGCGCCTGAGACGCTTTAGGAGGAGTCGCCACTATGGCTAAGATGAAGATCAAGACCGGCGACACCGTCCAGGTGCTCTCTGGCAAGGACAAGGGCAAGCGCGGCGTCGTCGTACGCGCCCTTCCCCGCGAGGGCAAGGTCGTCGTCGAGGGCGTTGCCGTCGCCAAGAAGGCTGTCCGCCCCACGCAGGACAACCAGCAGGGTGGCTTCGTGAACAAGGAGATGCCCATCGACGTCTCCAACGTCGCCCTGATTGACCCTAAGACCGACACGCCCACGCGCGTTGGCTACCGCTTCGAGGAGGACGGCACCAAGGTGCGCGTCGCCAAGAAGAGCGGCGAGGTCATCCCCGACCCCTACAAGAAGTAGGAAACGGGACTTTTGGTCCTTTGCGTACTGGACGCCCGCGGGCTTTGGCTCGCGGGCGTTTTTGTTAGCTTACTTGCATGAAAATGCAGGTCAGAGACGTTAAGTAGTGCTAAGCGACTAAAATAGAGACAGTCAAGATTAGGAGCTCATCATGCCTCTCTCGTACCTCGCTGTCTTCATCGTCGCCTTCCTTGCCTCGCTGCTGGGGCCTCTGTGCGGCATTGGTGGCGGCGTGATCATCAAGCCGGTGGTCGACGCCATGAACGTGATGCCGGTTGCCACGGTCTCTTTTCTCTCGAGCATCTCGGTGCTCACGATGTCGCTTGCCACGCTCACCCAGAATGCCGTGGCAAAGACGTCGACCGTCAACGTTCGCTCTATGCTCCCGCTCGCCCTGGGCTCTGCCGTTGGCGGCGTGGTGGGCAAGCTCCTCTTCAATAGCCTCGGGACAATCCTGCCTGATGCCGAGCTGGTAGGTGCTGCTCAGGCCGCGGTGCTTATCGTGCTTACGGCCGTCGTGTTTGTCTATACGATAAGAAGGTCTTCCATTCAGGGTCTTAACGTCCAGGCTGGTGCCGCCAAGGCCGGAATCGGATTCGTCGCGGGTGCCCTGTGGTCGTTTCTCGGCATTGGCGGAGGTCCCTTTAACCTCGCCATCCTCACGTTCTTCTTCGCGATGTATTCCAAGCCTGCCGCTCAGGCGTCCCTCTTCATCATTGCCTTCTCGCAGACGGCGAGCCTCGTCTATTCTCTCGCTGGCGGCGGCATTCCCGAGTTTGCGCCCGTTGCTCTCATCGGTATGTGCGTAGCCGCGGTCTGCGGGTCCGTTGTGGGCAGAAAAGTGGCGAAGAGGGTCAGCGCGTCAACCATCGACAGACTTTACCTCTTCGCCCTCGTTCTTATCGCGCTTATCTGCTGCTACAACTTTGCTCGCTTCACGGGGCTCGTCTCCCTCTAGGCCCCGCGGAGCGTCCTGAACATGAGCTGCTTGTAGGCCTCGACTCCCGGTTGGTTGAAGGGGTTGACCTCGAGGAGCCTTGCGGAGAGATAACAGCTGAACATGAAGAAGTACAGCAGCTCTCCTAGGGTGTGCTCGTCGAGTCTTTCGAGCTCGATGGTGGGGCAGGGGAGCCGGCGTGCATGCGCGGCGCGCGTGGCATGGAAGCTTGCCTTGTTGATATCCCAGAAGTCCATTCCGTCCAGGTAATCAAAGCCGTCGGCCACGTCCGTGCCGCCCAACACGAGCCTGTCGGACTCTCTGGCCTCGAGGACGTCAAGGAAGGTCTCCATGAGCAGGGGCGTCCCCTCCTGGACGTACTGTCCAAGGCTGTGAAGATCCTCGGAGTATTGGGCGGAAGCGGGGAGCAGGCCGCGGTCGCCCTTGCCCTCGGACTCTCCAAAGAGCTGCTGCCACCAGAGGGAAACGCCCGAGAGGCAGGGTTCGAAGGAGCTGAGCAGCTCTACGCGCATGCCCTCCTCCCAGGCGAGGTGCCTGATCTGGGCGTAGCGCAGCGCGGCGTTGTCCTCAGGGCGCGCTGATGTCTGGCGAAGCCGCCGCTCCTCGTCTCGCGCGCCCTGGACCAGGGCATGGATGTCGATGCCGGCATAGGCAAGGGCGAGGAGATGCACGGGGGTAAACGCCGTGAAGCGCCCTCCCACGTTGGGAGGAAACGTCGTGAACGCATAACCCTCGTCCGTGCAGAGCTTCTCTAGTTGGCTTTTCGGCGTTCCGCAGCAGACGATGTGCCGAGCTATCTGGCTTGCATCCATGTGGGCGGACATCCACTGCCGCAGCAGGCGGAAGGAGGAGCCAGGCTCGAGCGTCTCGAAGTTCTTCGCCACGCAGTCAATCGCCGCCTCGTGGCCCTCGAGGCTTGCGAGCATCTCGTTAAGCGCGTGAGGGGAGAGGGTGTTACCCGCCCAGACAACCTGGTGGGTGGGATCTGGCTGTCCCAGGGCGCGCAGAACGGCACGGGCCGCGTTATTCGACCCGCCAACTCCAATGAGCACGAAGGTGTCGGTCTCGGCGCGGAGGCGGCTGGCAAGCTCTGCGATCCGTACGAGCTGCTCCACGGAGGCCCATTCGTCCACATGCAGCCAACCCAAGGAGCCGCGATAGCAAACCTCCCCCTTCTGTACCTGGGCGAGCAGCTCGCCCGATGCGCGGGAGGCCCGCGTCACATCGTCGGACGTGACGCGGGCCCCCAGGGAGGCTTCGTTAAGCCTCAGCATGTCTGCTCCCTCCTAGCAGCAGCCGCATGGATGCGCGGGGGCGTCATCCATGAAGTGACTGTTCTGGGATGGGTCCTTCATGCAGAGATGCGGCACGGCGCTTACATAGGCGCCGGGCAGGGCAAGGATGTTGGGGTTGCCGTCGGTGTACTTGCGTGTGGCATCGGCAAGCGCCTCCTCGAAGGTGGGACGGGTCTTGAGCCCCATGGTGCGCGCGATGCCGGGCTTCTGGGCGCCCACGATGTAGGTGGCAGAGAGGTACTTCTCGGCGAGGTTTCCGCACGTCATCATGCTAAAGCCGTGGAAGGGGTGGAAGGCCCCGGCAAAGCGGTACTTGCGGATGTACTCCTGGTTGGTCGCAAAGTACTCGCCGTACTTGATCATCTCGTCCAAGGTGTTCATCTTGTCGGACTGCCACAGCTCCCACTGCTCGCGCAGATACGGCCAGCGCTCGTCATGGAACCACCCGTCGCAATAGCTCGAGATGATGAAGACGGGATGCTCGGAGAGGATTCTCTTGTGGCGAATCACCATGGCGGAGACGCCCTGCATCATTTGGATGGGGTTCGTGCCCATGCCGTCGCCGTAGTGGAACTTCGTGGGCATGCCCATGACAACGATGTCGTACTTCTTCTCGGCCCAGTGTACGTAGGTGCGCTTGTCGGCGGTCTTCCATGCGATGGGCTGCATCTCGGCCGCCCAGCCCGAGTTGATCTCGATCTGGCGGCTCCAGGTGTCGAGTACGGCATCGCAGCAGAAGAACTTCTTGCCCATCTTCTCTTCCATGAACATGCCCTGCTGGTCGAACTTGTCGCGCATGAGGCTGTGCGTGGATACGGGAACGAAGTCCGGACGGCTCATGACCGCTGGCACGTGGTGGGCGGCAATGGAGCGCCAGTGGGTGATTCCGGTGGCGCAGTGCTTATAGCCGCCCGAGTATCCGCCATAGGGGTTGCCCTGGGTGTGGCCGATGAGGATGGCGATGTCTGCCTCATAGACCTTCTTGTTCATGATGACGTGGTCGCCATAGGCGGTGTAGCCCAGGTCAACGAGGTTGTCGTAGTCCTCGGAGTCGTGCGAGGCGATCTGGTTGGTCCCGATGAACTCGTTGTAGAGGTCCATGCCAAGGATTTGGCGAGCCTCTGCGTCGCTCGTGCGGGGGTGCAGGCCGTTGGAGAACAGCAGCAGGACGTCATCGTGGTCGACGCCGTTGGCAAACAGCTCGTCGAGGCAGGCGCGGATGGCAACGCGACGATGGGACGTGGGCTGCGTGCCGCCCTTCACGATGTCGGGAATGACGATGACAACCTTGGCGCCGGGGCGGGCGAGCTTGGCGAGCGGATCCATGCCGATGGGGTTGCGGATGCTCTCAAGCGTGGCGTTGTAGAGGCTGTCCCAGTCCTGGGGCAGGCACTCGGGATCCTTGACCGTCTCGCCGGTAATGAAGACGTCCGTGCTGTCGGGCAGCTCGGCACCGAGCTTTCCGGTTCCGTACTCGAATTCGAGATGCATCTGTGTGCCTTTCTCTTCGCTAAGCGTTCAGGTAGAGGTCGACGATCTGGGCGTACTCCTCGGGGTAGAAGCCAATCTCTCCCGAGAAGCGCGTGAGCGCAATGAGGCCGCCGTCGATCTCCTCGATTCCGGCAAGCATCTTGGCGTTGTCTGCCTTGAGGCCTCCGCCGTAGACGACGTCGACGCCTGTCACGACTGACTTGACGAGCCTTGCGACCTTGGCGATGTAGGGGGCGTCTGCGGGCGTCTTGCCGGGGCCGATGCTCCAGACGGGCTCGTAGGCAATGCGAACGTTCTCAAGATCGCAGCCCTCGAGCCCCTCGCTCACCTGGGCGGTGAGAACCTGCTCCCAGGCATCGACCTCCTCGGAGCGCTCGCCCATGCAGAACAGGACCTTGAGGCCTGCTGCCTGCGCTGCCTTGACTTCGCGATTGAGGATTCGGTTGACCGCAGGCTCGATCTGGTCTGCCGTGGCTCCCGACTCGCCCATGATGGCGCGAAGGTTCATGCGCTCCTCGCAGTGACCCACGAGCGTCCAGCCGCAGCCGAGCTGCGTCACCGAATTGGCGGTGCGAAGCGTCGTGAACGCGCCAAAGTTGCCGCCCGGGGCGGTGTCTGCGCCATGGACGCCCTCGGAGCCGATGCCAAGGTGGCTGCCCGCCGCCGCATTGGCGGCACCGATGAGGTGCGCCTCGGGCAGGAAGGCCGCGAACTCGGCGACGTCGGCGTAGGCGTCAGCCACGTCCTTGATGGAGGAGGCCACGGCCTGCCCCCACTGCCCCGGCTCGGCAAGGCGGTTGACTCCGCCCAGCTCCGGTGTGATGTCAAAGCGCTTGAGGTTGAGGAAGATGTGCTTCATGGTGCCTCCAACTCGTTAGACAAAACTCGCGAACCTGCGCAGCGGTTCCCCAAGCAGGGGACGGCACCACGCGCGGAACTCGTCGGTGACGCCGTTGCCCTGCTCGTTGATGTAGGCGTCGGGCAGGGTTCGCTCATCGAGCATGACCTGCTCGATGGGGATGCGCGTGTAGCGAACCTCGTAGGGGCTGGTGGAGAGACGCTCGATGCCCACCATCTTGCCGGAATCGCCGGCAAGTACGGCGCGAACCGCCTCGCGGCCGCACTCGATGGCCTCGTTGCGGTCGATCGTGCTCTGCCAGGGCATGGAAGCCCTGCCCAGAAGCCCCGGCTTCTCCGAGCGCGACTTGTAGCCAAGCTCGGAGATGACGAGTCTCGAGAGGTGCGCCGAGACGTCGCCAAAGTAGGTCGAGCGGCCCGTCTGCATGAGGATGGGGGCCACGGGCCCGCCGCCCGTCTTGTGCAGGCCCTCGCTCACCACCACGACGCCCGAGCCCTTCTCGTCGATGAGACGTTGGCAATCGTCGAGGAAGGCATGCTCGTCGAATTCCCTCTCGGGAAGGTAGATGAGGTCGGGCCCTCCTGTGCCGGATTCGTCTGCCAGGGCGCTTGCGGCGGTGACCCAGCCGGCGTTTCTGCCCATGGCTTCTACGATGACGATGTGGATGGGCAGGCCGCGCACATCGCAGCACACCTCGGAGACGCTTGCCGCCATGTAGAGGGCCGCGCTCGCATAGCCGGGGGCGTGGTCGGTCGCGGCGATGTCGTTGTCCATGGTCTTGGGGATGCCCACCACGTCGATGGACACGCCCTCGGCCTGGCACGCGCGCCAGATCTCGCCGCAGGTGTTCATGGTGCCGTTGCCCCCCGTGGGCAAAAGCCAGCGAACGCCGGCGCGCTCGAGGGCATGTGCCAGATCGCGATAGTCGTCGGCCTCGAGCGGCTTCCTGCTCGTGCCGATGGCCGACGAGGGCGACGAGGGAAGAAGCGACAGCTTCTCGGGGCTCACCTGGGCAAAGTCAACGAACGTGCCATCGGTGATGCCACCCATGCCGCCCAGGGCTCCCAGCACCCGTCCTACGCCGGGGGTCTTGAGCGCCTCGTCGACCGCTCCGAAGAGCGACGCGTTGATGACCGCGGTGGGACCGCCGCCGTGAACGACGAGCAGCGCGTCTTGCGTGGCCATGCTAGATCCCGGCCTTCTCGTAGCGCTCGGCCATCTCGGCAAGCGTGGCGACTTCGACCTTGGGGGCCTTGCCAAAGCTGCCAAACTCGACGATGAGCGTGGAGACGGCCTCCTTGACGCCCGCTTCGATGGCGGCCACGAGCGCCGCGCGGTCGTCGTCCTCCACGACGCCATACATGACGGTGTCGAACACCGGCGGGAGGAAGGCGCGGGGATCGGGGTTCTCGGGGTGCTCGAGCAGCAGCTTGTAGACCCCGCCGATGGACTCGCTCTTTTGGAGCTCGGGGCGCTTGGCGAACAGCTCGCGCATGTTGCGCGTTACGGCGAGGCGGATGTCAGTGTCGATGTTGATTTTGTTGATGCCGGCGGGGATGGCCGCCTTGAGCTCGGTCAGGCTGATGCCGTAGGCGTTCTGGATGTTGCCGCCCAGCTCGTTGATCTCGTCGACGATGTAGCGCGGGACGGTGGAGGAGCCGTGGCTCACGAGTGCGCAGTCGAGTCCCTCGTGGGCGAGGCACTCGCGCACCGCGATGGGGATCTCGCGACGCAGCTTGACGTCCTTGCCCTTGCTGGGGCCATGCATGGTGCCATAGCTGATGGCGAGCGCGTCGACCTTCGTCTTGCGGACGAAATCGACGGCGGAGAGTGGGTTGGTGTAGGTGCTCGAGGCGGCGAACACGTGGTCCTCTACGCCTGCCAGCACGCCGAGCTCGCCCTCGACGGAGACGCCGCGCGGGTGGGCGTACTTCACGACCTCGCGGGTGAGCTCGATGTTCTCCTCGAAGGGAAGCGACGAGCCGTCGATCATGACGGAGGTGTAGCCGCCAGCGATGGCGGCCTTGACGCTCTCCATGTCACGACCGTGATCGAGGTGCAGCACCACCGGGATGGGGCTGTCCTCGCCATACTTCTTCACGGCATCGCCGATGTTCTTAGCGCCGGCGATCTTGTCCTTCACGGTGCCGTTGGCAAAGTCCGCGCGGCCGCCCATGAAGGCGTTGGCGAGGTCGGCGCCCTGAAGGATGGCGGCGCTCCTCAGGGTCTCGTGGGCCTCGATGACGGCTTTTGCCTGGCATACGGCGTTGACATTGAAGGCTCCCTGGGCGTAGCCACCCTTGCGGGCTGCGTCGAGGACGGGCTTGAGCGGAACGAGCATAGCGACATCTCCTCCTGTTGGGTCCGGGCGAGCCCGGGCGCTTTGCGTACGTGCCTAATAGTTCGGGGCCTGTTGGCCCAGTGGCGCCTCGATGATGTTGGAGAGCTTCATGATTCGTGCCGAGGGGACTCCCGTGCGCATGAGGGCGAGGACGTCCTCGGCGCAGGCGGCACCCGCCTCATAGTTGGGCAGCCTCGTGTAGAGGTCTGCGGCGAGCCAGGACTCCCCGTTGTTGGCGAGCTCGGCGTAGGTGAGTCGGCGCCTGGACCCTCGTTGGGTCTCGATACGGCGGAAGTAATGGGTCCATGTGGCCCAGCTCGAGATGACGGCGTCCCCGTCGTCCACGAGCTCGAGGGCGTTAGCGACGGATGCGAGGAAGCGCTCGGAGAGGCGCAGTCCCTCCTCGGTGTCTGCCCCAACGTAGCGGGCGTCCCACAGCTCGATGTTATCGAGCGTGATGGGGGAGCGTGCGCAGACGAGCTCGACGCCCGC
>NZ_CEVYAT010000038.1:0-11037 GCF_982402205.1 Parolsenella sp.
CTGTCGAGCATCCGCGGTAACGTCATCGCCCTCGTGGTACTCGTGGGCATGATCGTGGTGCCCACCTTCTACGCCTGGTTCAACATCGCGGGTTCCTGGGACCCCTACGGCAGCACCGCCAACCTCAAGGTGGCCGTAGCCAACTCTGACAAGGGCTTTAGCTCGGACATCCTGCCCATCGAGCTCAACTTTGGCGAGCACGTCGTGGCAGACCTGCGCAAATCGACCTCCATTGGTTACACCGTGACGACCGAGCAGGAGGCCATCGAGGGCGTGCGCTCCGGCGAGTACTACGCCGCCGTGGTGATTCCCGAGGACTTCTCGACCGACATGATGACGGCGCTGTCGTCCAACCCGGTGAAGCCGCAGGTCAAGTTCTATCAGAACGAGAAGAGCAACGCGATTGCCCAGATCGTGACCAACAAGGCGAGCACCGCCATCGAGAGTGACATCGACGCCTCGTTCGCCGAGTCCGTGACCACCGTGGGCTCGGGCGCGCTCGAGCAGCTGGGCGGCGTCCTCGACGACGACAAGCTCTCCGAGGTGGCCGACAAGCTCGACAACGCCATCTCGCGCGGCTGCGACACGCTCGCCTCGACCGCGAGCGACATCCGCGGCTTTGCCGACATCCTCTCCTCCACGCAGGGCCTGCTCGACTCCGGCTCGGGCTCGTTCTCGAGCTCGCTGTCCTCCACCCTCGACGTGAGCGGCACCCTGCAGGCGACGGCGAGCAACGTGCGCGACCTCGGCAACGCCCTCGACGGCACCACCGACTCGCTGAACGACGCCCTGGCGAGCAGCGCCGGCAGCATCGACTCGGTGGGCAGCGCCATCGACGCCGCGCTCGATGCAGCCGACAAGCCCACGAGCGATCTGAGGGACGCCCTGGGCCGCGCGGCAGACCTCGCCACGAGCAACGCCACCAAGCTGAGTGACCTCGCCGCCAAGCTCGACAATGCCGCCGCCTCGGCCTCCACCGCAATGGACAGCATCGATGCGCAGCGCCAGGCCCTCGACCCCACCGCGGCCGACTACGCCATCCGCTACGAGGCCCTCACCCGCGCCTACAACGCGGCCGCGAGCCTGCGCGACCAGGCCACCGAGAACGCCAAGCGCCTGCGCACTTCCGCAGACGAGATGACCACGCTCGCGACCAAGCTTGGAGAGGCACAGACCAACATCGACAGCGTGCGCAACAATACCGAGCAGGTACGCGACGAGCTCAAGAGCGCCGTCGAGACCGCCAAGGCAGGCATCGGCCAGGTCCAGGGCACCTACGAGGCAGACCTCAAGGGCACGCTCGCGACGCTTGCGGGGCAGATCTCCGAGGCGTCCTCGGGTGCCGACGACATTGTGGCGAGCCTCGATGACACGCTCGGCTCCGTGGGCTCGACGGCCAGCGCTGCCGCCTCGACGCTCGGCGACGCCACGAGCTCGCTCAACAGCACCGCAGACGCCCTCGAGAAGGCCGCTGGCCAGCTCTCCAACCTGCACACGAGCCTGCGCGCCGCGCTCGACTCCGATGACCTGCAGCAGGTACGCGACATCCTCACGGCCAACCCCACCTCGCTTGCCGAGTTCATCTCCTCGCCCGTCTCGGTCGACCGCACGCCCCTCTATGCCATCGAGAACAACGGCAGCGCCATGGCGCCCTTCTACACGACGCTCGCCATCTGGATTGGCGGCGTGGTGCTCGCGGCTCTGGTTAAGACCAACCCGAGCGAGAAGATCGCCGAGGAGCTGGGACTCAACCCCACGCAGGGCTATCTCGCCCGTCTCTTTCTCTTTGCGCTGGTGGGTCTGCTGCAGAGCTCGCTCATCTGCGCCGGCGACCTCTACTTCCTAGGGACGCAGTGCGCGAACCCCCTGCTGTTCTTTGTGGCCTGCTGGGTCGCGAGCTTCACGTTCGTGAATATCATCTACGCGCTCACGGCGTCGTTTGGAGACGTGGGCAAGGCCATCGCCGTTGTGCTCATGGTCATCCAGGTGGCGGGCTCGGGCGGCACGTTCCCGGTGCAGATGCTTCCCCAGGCCTTCCAGGCGATCTATCCGTTCCTACCCTTCGTCCACGCCGAGAACGCGATGCGCGCCGCGATGTTTGGTCTCTACGGCAACGATTTCTGGACCTGCCTGGGCACGCTCGCGCTGTTCATCATCCCGTCGCTTTTGCTGGGCCTCGTGTTGAGGCGTCCTATCATCCACCTCAACGAGTGGGTCGAGAAGAAGCTCGAGAGCACCAAGATCATGTAGCGGGGCCTGGCCGGTCGTGTTGCCTCGAGACGCGACCGGCACATACGCACGCCAACGGGCGCCAGCGACCCATCGTGTCGCTGGCGCCCGTTTGTTTGCGGCTCGATATCGTCCGCCGGCTTCTTCGAGTTAGACAGAGTCAGCTAATAGCAATATATGGCCGCTGGCAACTACGCCAGAGTCGGTCGTTTGCTGCAAACTGACGGCGGCGGCGCTTATCACCCCATACACAATGAGCTGCTTGGTCTACCCAATGAATGAGAGGTCAAGCTCAGCAGGCTCGCCGCCGCGAACGCCCAGCAGCAGGTACTCGTGGTTGCCCTTGGCGCCCGTGATCGCGCTCTCGCAGCAGCCCGCCACGGCAAGGCCAGCCTCATTGAGGCCCTGCGCCACGCGTTCCACGCAGGCGCGACGCACCTCGGGGCGGCGCACGACGCCGCCCTCTCCCACGTCCTCGCGAGCCGCCTCGAACTGCGGCTTCACCAGGGTAAGAAAACGCCCCTGCGGGCCCAAAAGCTCGCAGACGGCGGGCAGAATCGTTATGACCGAGGTAAACGACACGTCGCACACGGCCAGGTCATAGCTTCCACGGTTCTCGGCGGTGGGAACGTCGACGATGTTGGTGCGCTCGAGCAGCGTCACGCGCTCGTCCTGGCGCAGCGACCAGTCAAACTGCGCGTAGCCAACATCGACAGACGTAACGTGAGCGGCCCCGCGAGAGAGCAGGCAATCGGTAAAGCCACCGGTGGAACAGCCCACGTCTACGCAGGTAAGACCCGTGGGGTCAACACCAAAATAGTCAAGGCCGCGCTCGAGCTTAAGCCCGCCGCGACTCACATACGGAATCGAGCCGCGCACATGCAGCTCGCAGCCGGGACGCACCTGCGTCCCGGCGCTGGTATAACGCATTGAAGGTCCCGAGACGTCGCCGGCCATAACGGCACGCATCGCGTCGTCGCGAGACCTAAAGTACCCCTGGGCAACGAGCTCCTCGTCGAGCCTACGCTTGCCCAAGGCTATTTGCCCTCGGAAGCAACAGTCGAGGAGTCGCCCTGCTCGGCGGCGTCGGAGCCATTGGTCGAGACAGCATCGCCGTCTTCGGCGGAAGGAGAGGAATCGTCGCCTTCCCCCACAGGCTCGGCCAGTCGCTCACGCTCCTCCGGCGAGAAGGCGGCCTTATCGACCAGGTCAACGGCACGCGTGCCCAGAGCGATGGCCTCGTCGAAAAGGTCGAGCGAGCGCTCGAGCGAGGTGTTCTTGTCGCGCACGGCGCCAATGATCTCGTCGAGGCGCTGAGTCACGTCTGAGAAGCGCTCGTATCCCGAGGTGTCTGGACCCTTGGCCATCTGAGCTACTCGCCCTCGTTGGCCCAGGCGGGCACGTCGTCAGACGAAGAGTCAGCGGAAGCGCCCTGCTCGGAGACGGGCCCGTCCTCGTAGGCGTAGTCGCCATAGCCGTACTCGTCCTCATAGGCCTGCTGCTGGGCGGCTCGCTCCTCGGCCTCGCGGGCAGAACGCTCAGCGGCCTCGGCGGCCTCCTTGGCAGCTCGCTCGCGGGCCACGGCCACAACGTCGACGCCCTCGTCGAGCTGGGCGGCGATGAGGCCGAGGATGCCGTTCACGAAGCGGGACGACTCATCGGAGCTGCCAAAGTCCTTGGCGAGCTCAACGCACTCGTCGATGCTAACCGAGACGGGCACCTCATCGTTGTGGAGCATCTCGTACAGGGAGATGCGCAGCAGGTTGCGGTCAGTCGCGGACATGCGCGAAAGGCTCCAGTTGCGCGTGGCGCCAGAGAGCACGTGGTCGAGGTCGCTGCGGCACTCGTCGGCACCGCGAGCGAGGAACTCGCCGTACTCGTCGAGCGGACCGGGATCAACCGCGTACTCGCCAGCGAGCACGTCGGCGACGGAACGGCCACAGGCCTCGGCCTGGAACATGAGCTGCAGCGCCTGGCAACGGGCCAGCGTGCGCCCACCGATGTGGTGAGAACGAGAAGACAAGGCTACTCCTTGGGGAAGACGAGTTCGTCGATGCAGACGTCGATGCTCGAGACGCGCACGCCAATCTGGGCGTCGACGGCGGTGGCAACGGCCTCGCGCACGTCGGCGGCAAGCTTGGTGAACGGGTAGCCAAAGAAGACGGCGAGCCTCACGGTGATGGCAAGGGAGTCGTCCTCGGCAACCGTGGCCTCGACGGCATTGGTCGTCGGCTGGGGTTTGGAGGTCAGCATGGCGATGATGCCGCTCGCGATGTCCTTGCCGTAGACGGAGGCAACGCCCTCGACCTTCTCGGCCGCACCGCTCACGATCGTGGTGATGACGCTCTTGGAAACGCCCATGCCGGCGATTCTCAGCTCATTGCTCATGTCTGCCCCTTTCGAGGTGAATGAGCCCGCGCGCCGGATTGACGCGCGGGCAAGTGACGGGTGAAGCTAGACGCGGGCGACGAACTTGCCCTCGCGGGTGTCGACCTTGATGACGTCGCCCTCGTTGAGGTACATCGGGACCTGGATGACGGCGCCAGTCTCGATGGTGGCAGGCTTGCCACCGCCCTGGACGGTGTCGCCCTTGAAGCCCGGGTCGGTCTTCGTAATCTCGGCCTCGATGAACATGGGAGGCTGGACGGTCAGCAGGTCGTCATCAGCGTACATGAGCTGGCAGGTATCGTTCTCCTTGAGCCACTTGTAGTTCTCGCCGATGAAGTCCGTGGACACGGGAATCTGCTCGTAGGTGTCCATATCCATGAAGTAGTAGTTGTCGCCGTCGTTGTAGAGGTACTGCATCTCCTTGGTGGAGAGCATGACGGAGTCGAACTTGGAGCCGGCGTTGCAGGTCTGGTCGCCGATGACGCGGCCGGAGCGCAGATCCTTGATCTTGTAGCGAACGAAGGCGCCGCCCTTGCCCGGCTTGACGTGCTGGAACTCGACGAGCGTATAGATCTTGTCCTTGATCTTGAGGCCCATGCCGTTCTTGAACTCGGCGGTGCTGATCTGCTGCATCTAAAGACTCTCTTCCTGTCTTGGCCCAACGGTGGCGGGCCACATACGTTCATGCATTTGAAAATTCTAGCATACCGAGCCTGTCGATTATGTGTAGCAGCAGCTACCAGCAGCAACGCACGCACGGGACGGACGGGCACGATTCCGGCCAAGATGGTTGAGAGAGGTATGGCACCGGCCCCGCCAGTTAGAGCCCGCATTCGCAAGTGGCGAACGAAGGAGCGTCGAGCCCTCGTCAGGCATGACGCCACGGCAACCAGAGCGGGGACAAAAGACACGTCCCCTTGTCCCCGCTCCCCCATTGATGCAAACAAGCACCCGCTTTTACGTGCTGGGAGGCTTCCTAGCACGTAAAAGCGGGTGCTCAAAGATTCGGACGCGTAAAAGCGGGTGCTCGATGGACCAGCCGCGTAAAAGCGGGTGCTCAGTGGAGGCAGCAGAAGAACGATGGGCGCGGCAGGAGAAGCGCGGCGCCCCCTACTTCTTGCGGCTCACGAGGCTCTTGACGTTGCCCGGAATGCTCGCGACGCCGCGCTTGAGCACGCCAAAGAACGTGGGCGAGCGCACGAGCTTGTCATCGCCGATGTGGTCGCGGATGGCGCGCAGCGTCTTCTTGTTGTCGCGCGTCGAGAACGAGAAGGCGTTGCCGTTGAGCGTCGTGAAGACGGCGAAGCGCGCGATGGTCTTGTCGCGATTCATGACCGAGGCCGCGATGTGGTCGACGCAATCCCACGGTATCTGGATGAAGTCCTCGCGGTTGCGCTCGTTGTAGAACTCGAGCGCGCGGTCGCCCACCATCATGTCGCCGTAGGTGGCGAGGCCCATGAACGAGGTTGCCTTAATCGTGAGCTCGACCTTTGTGTTGAGTGACTGCGCCATGCGCCTCTCCTTACCAAAGAGGGCGGACCGCCCAGAGAACTGGAGGCGGCCCGCCCAGACTTACTTGTTGCGGCAGCCGATTGCGCGGATGCCTCGCGAGCACATCTTACATGAAGCCGAGGAGACGGCCGATGATGCCCACGGCGAAGAGAGCCAGGATGATGACGATCGGGCTGACCTTCTTCTTGAGGAGCTTGCAGCACAGCAGCGTCAGCAGCACGGCGGCCAGGCCAGGAATGAGCTGGTCGAGGTTGCCCTGGAGCGTGGTGGTCTTAATCTGATCAAGACCGGTCGCGCCGAGCGAGGAGTACTGCGTAAGGGCGCTCTTGATGCCATCGGCGTTGCCCTGAATCTGGGACCAGTCGATGTAGGAGCCGTCCTGCTGGGTGATCTGGGAGACGATCGGGGTGAAGGAGATCGAGACCCAGCGCTGGACCAGCGCGCCGATGATGAACATACCAAGGATGGAGGCACCCTCGGTGATCTTGCCCATCATGCCGCCGCCGAGGTCCTTGGCGATGGAAGAGCCGACCTTGTAGCCAAACTCCTGCGTGTACCACTCAAACGCCATACGAATGACGTTCCAGGCCACGAAGAACAGAATCGGGCCGAGGATGGAGCCGCCCAGCGCGAGGGACGCGCCGAGGGCGCCGAGAATCGGGCGCACGGTGAACCAAAACACGGGGTCGCCAACGCCGGCCAGCGGGCCCATCATGCCAACCTTGACGCCCTGGATGGCGGCGTCGTCAACGGGAGCACCGTTGGCGCGCTCCTCCTCGAGGGCCAGGGTCACGCCGATAACCGGGCTGGAGACGTAGGGGTGCGTGTTGTAAAACTCGAGGTGACGCTTGAGGGCGGCAACCTGGTCTTCCTTGGCCGGGTAGAGCTTCTTGATCGCGGGGATCATCGAGTAGCACCAGCCGCCGTTCTGCATGCGCTCGTAGTTCCACGAGCCCTGCAGGAACTGATGACGCCACCAAACCTTCTTGCGGTCAGCAGAGGTAAGTTCGATCTTGTCCTGTGCCATGTCAGTCACTCTCCCTTCCTACTCGTAGTCGTTCAGGATGTCGCCGAGCGGGTCACCGGAGCCGCCGCCGTTACCACCCTGCTTGGCCATGTCCTTAAGGCCAAGGTAGATGAGGGCGAGCGAGATGCCGATGAGGCCAAGGGCGATGAGCGTAAGCTGAGAGATGGCGGCGAGGACGAAGCCGAGGATGAAGAACGGCCAGACCTCCTTGGTCGCCATCATGTTGATGACCATGGCGTAGCCGACTGCGGCGACCATGCCACCGCCGACGGCCATGCCGCCGGACAGCCAAGCGGGCATAGCGTTGAGGGCGCTGGTGACGGCCTCAGCAGGAATGACGCAGAGCAGCGCGGCCGGAATGGCAATACGAACACCCTGCATCAGGATGGCAACAACCTGCCAGACCTCGATGCCCTTGAAGTCGCCCTTCTCGGCGCAGGCGTCCATCGCGTGGACGATGGCGGTGGCGAGGGTACGGCAGATCATCGTGAGGAACAGGCCAGCGACGGACAGCGGGATGGCCAGGGCCACGGAGGTGTTGATCGCGGTCTGGGCGTCGGCGTTGCCACCGTTGAGGGCCAGCACCATGAGGATGGCGGAGGCGACGGAGGCGAGAGCGGCGTCCGGGGCAACGGCAGCGCCGATGTTGGCCCAGCCAAGGGCAATCATCTGAAGCTGGCCGCCGAGGATGATGCCCTCCTGCAGGTGACCACTAACGAGGCCAATGAGCGTGCAGGCCACCAGAGGCTGGTGGAACTCAAACTCGTCGAGAATACCCTCCATACCAGCCAGGAGGGCAACAATGACGATGAGAATGATCGTGATTGGAGACATGAGTCAAACCCTCCCTTACTTCTGAGCGGCCAGATCGGCCTTTGCCTTCTTGAGCATGGCGTCAATGTTCTCGGAGCTGTCGGACGGAACCTTGCGGACCTCGAACTCAACGCCGAGGCTCTTGAGCTCCTCGATCGCCTTGACGTCGTCGGCGCCCATGGCGACGGCGTTGGTCACGACGACCTTGCCCACGGAGTGCGCCATCGAGCCGATGTTGACCTTCTTGATGTCGACACCGCCCTTGATGGCAGCAAGCAGATCCTGGGGGTTCTCGAAGAGAAGCATCACCTTGGTGGCACCAAAGCGCGGGTCCTTCGTGACCTCGATCATCTTGCTGATGGGCACGACGTTGGCCGGAACTCCCGGAGGCGCGGCCTGCTCGA
Source organism: Parolsenella sp. (assembly GCF_982402205.1). NCBI lineage: Bacteria > Bacillati > Actinomycetota > Coriobacteriia > Coriobacteriales > Atopobiaceae > Parolsenella > Parolsenella sp. The sequence continues at coordinate 8,374 of NZ_CEVYAT010000038.1, forward strand.
TCATGGTCTTGCGCAGCTCGTCGTGGGCGACGCCATCGGAGACGACGATGATGCGGTCAGGGGCGATCGTCTTGGTCCACGTCGTAGCAACCTGGCCGTGAAGCAGGCGCGTGTCGATGCGGACGTGGGCGATCTTGATGTGACCGTCACCAAGGACCGTACCCGGGGCAATGGCACCAGCGCCAGCCTTGGCAACCGGAGCCGCGACCGCAGCCGCGGGCTCGAGCGCCTCGGGAAGGACGCGCACGCCCTTGCGACCCTCGCCGACGAGGTGAGCCGCGATCTCATGCGCGGTCTTCGACGCATCCATGCGCGCCGAGTAGGCCTCGATGAGCATCGGCAGGTTCAGGCCCGTGACGATGGCCCAGGTGTCGTGACCCTTGACGAGGGCACTCGTCTGGTTGAACGGCGTGCCTCCCCAAAGGTCAACCAGGAACAGGACCTGCTCCTGGTCCTCGAGTTGGCTTACCGCCTCCTCGAGCTTGGCCCTGAAGTCATCAGGACCCATGGAGGGCTCGAGGCTCACGACCGCGACGTTCTCCTGGTCACCAAAGACCATGGAGCCCGTCTGCCGGACGCCCGCCGCAAGCTCGCCATGACTTGCTAGGACAATCCCTACCATTCCTACCTCCCATGCAGTAAATGGGGTACGTGCGGGACGTAAGAAATAATATACGGACTAGGGCCAATTGTGGACAAACCGTTTGCCAACGGTGTGAATTAAATTGGTTAAAGCTTTTATCTCTCGCATTTATATAATATGCAGTCTTTGCCATATATGTAATTTATATACTTGCCAAATTGGCAGCTTATCCGCATAAGTCCTGACCACACAACGTTACCGCTAGGTTAGGTGCCAAACATAACGCTACCGTTCATCGATTATTTTTGGCAATTTAGAAGAAAGGCACCGGGCAATTGGCAATAACGCCATGCGCCCGGTGCCTTTTGTCAAGAAGTTGATATGCCTTCTTGACAAAACAATGAGCTAGAACTAGCAGGGAATGACGGTGAGCTCGTGCGGGGACTCGGTGAAGGGCTCGTAGCCGTCCTCGGTGACCAGGCCAAAGTCCTCGAGGCGAATGCCAAACTTGCCCGGCAGGTAGATGCCCGGCTCGATGGTAATGACCGCGCCCGCGGGGATAGGCTCGGTGTTGCGGCGGTTGAAGTTGGGTTCCTCGTGAATCTCGACGCCCACGCCGTGGCCCAGGCCGTGCTTGTAGTAGTCGCCGTAGCCGGCGTCGCTGATGACCTTGACCGAGTGGTCGTAGACGTCCTTGCCGATGACGCCCGCGCAGGCCATGGCGGCGCACTCCTCATGGGCCTGGCGCACGACGTTATAGACGTGGCGCTGCTCCTCGGAGGGCTCGCCCACGCACACGGTACGCGTCATGTCGGCGTGGTAGTCGGCCACGGTGGCGCCGTAGTCCATGACGATCATGTCGCCCTTCTCGACCACGCGCGGGCCCGGCTGGGCGTGCGGGTTGGCGCCGTTGGGGCCGCTCGCGATGATCGTGCCAAACGACAGGTCGTCGGCGCCATGGGAGAGCATGTAGTTCTCGAGCTCGGCGCGGATCTGCTGCTCGGTGACGCCCGGCTTGATGTAGCCGCAGATGTGGCGGAAGGCGGCATCGGTCACGCGCTGGGCGGCACGCATGAGCTCGACCTCCTCGGCATCCTTGACGGCACGGGCGCGGATGAGGTCGCCGTGCAGGCGCGGCAGGGCGGGCGCCACGGAGCGGGCGGCGAGGGCAACCTGAAGGGCGTCGTAGAACTCGAGCGTGCAGGTGTCCTCGACGGCCACGACGCGGGCGCGGGCCTCGACGATGCGGTCGGCCGCCCACTCCTCGGCGCCAACGATCGTCTGGTCGAGCTCCCAGGCGGTGTCCGCACCCAGGCGCTCGCAGAAGGTGTTGTAATAGCGCGAGTCTGTGTGGAGCATCTGGCGCGTGGGCGTGATGACGGCGGTGTGGGCCACCTCGTCGTCGAACGTGCGCTCGCAGCCGGTGAGCCAGCGCAGGTCCGGGTTGTTGCGCAGAATCACGGCGTCATAGCCGCGCTCCTCCATGATGGCGCGCAGCTTGGCCACGCGCACGGCACATGCCTTCTCGTCTGCCATGTCTGTCCTTTCGACGAATGGGACAATAGGTGCCTGGCATCTATTGTCCCAGGTATGGGAACCAAAGTAAGAATGCGTGGCGAGAGGAGCGGGCCTCTCGCCTTGGGCGCGGCGTTAGGCCTCGCGGGCGCGGCGGCGGGCCAGCTTGCGGCGCGACTTGCACCAGGCGCCCAGGTGCTCGGCGATCATGTCGTCCTCGAGCGAGGTGAAGCGCACGCGGCCAAAGCCGAGCGGCAGCGGAATCATGCAGCGGTTCGAGCGCTGGAGCTCGTCTGCCTTGAGCGCGGCGGCGAGCTCGACGGGGTCGAGCACGCAGGCAACCTCGGCAAGGCCGAACTTCTCGAGCAGGGCGTCCTGGGTGAAGACGAAATCGACCAGCGCCTCGTCGGGGGCCTGGCGTGCGGCGGCAAGGCGGGCCGAGATGCGCAGTGCCTCGGCGAAGAGGCGCGCGATGCCGGGCCTCTCCTCGACGAGGAAGCGCTCGTCGGCGGCGGGGGCGCCGTCGAAGGCGCGCTCGAGGGCACGGCCCACGCAGCGGCCGTAGA